>NZ_JAXQNM010000039.1:2500-139813 GCF_034427935.1 Chelativorans sp. M5D2P16
ATGATTGGCCAGCCTAACCGCGGCCACCGGACAGATCTCGAGAAGCTGGTCTTTTCTGTCAGTGTCGTTCGGGCGCAAGCCTGGATGGGCATTGGCAATGAGAATGATCAAGTGTCTTAAGGGCGACTGGTGGATGCCTTGGCATGCACAGGCGATGAAGGACGTGATACGCTGCGAAAAGCCACGGGGAGGTGCGAATACCCTTTGATCCGTGGATCTCCGAATGGGGAAACCCACCTTCGACAACTAGAAAATCTGTTTTGTTGGACCTCTTTGTGAAGCTCGCATCGAAGCGAAGCTTCGCAAGCGCGACCGCGCGTCGGCCACGTTTGGCCGCGCCCGCGCAGGGCCAGCATTCCGTAAGGAATGCTGTGCGGCCCGTGAGCGAGAACGAAACTGATTTCTAGTTGTCGGTAAAGGTATCTTGTCCTGAATTGATAGGGATAAGAAGCGAACGCGGGGAACTGAAACATCTAAGTACCCGCAGGAAAGGACATCAACCGAGACTCCGCTAGTAGTGGCGAGCGAACGCGGACCAGGCCAGTGGCTTGCAGGAGACAAGCAGAACCATCTGGAAAGGTGGGCCAGAGCGGGTGACAGCCCCGTATGCGTAATGCGACTGCAAGTCCTCGAGTAGGGCGGGACACGTGAAATCCTGTCCGAACATGGGGGGACCACCCTCCAAGCCTAAGTACTCGTGCATGACCGATAGTGAACCAGTACCGTGAGGGAAAGGTGAAAAGCACCCCGACAAGGGGAGTGAAAGAGAACCTGAAACCGGTCGCCTACAAACAGTGGGAGCGCGTGAGCGTGACCACGTACCTTTTGTATAATGGGTCAGCGACTTAGTGCAGCGAGCAAGCTTAAGCCGGTAGGTGGAGGCGTAGCGAAAGCGAGTCTGAAATGGGCGTTCAGTTCGTTGCACTAGACCCGAAACCGAGTGATCTAGCCATGAGCAGGCTGAAGGTACGGTAACACGTACTGGAGGGCCGAACCCGTATCTGTTGCAATAGATTGGGATGACTTGTGGCTAGGGGTGAAAGGCCAATCAAACTCGGAAATAGCTGGTTCTCCGCGAAATCTATTTAGGTAGAGCGTCGACCGAATACCCTCGGGGGTAGAGCACTGGATGGGCTAGGGGTCCTCACCGGATTACCAAACCTAACCAAACTCCGAATACCGAGGAGTACTGGTCGGCAGACACACGGCGGGTGCTAACGTCCGTCGTGGAGAGGGAAACAACCCTGACCAGCAGCTAAGGTCCCCAAGTCATGGCTAAGTGGGAAAGGATGTGAGGACCCCAAAACAACCAGGATGTTGGCTTAGAAGCAGCCATCATTTAAAGAAAGCGTAACAGCTCACTGGTCTAATCAAGGGTCTTTGCGCCGAAAATGTATCGGGGCTAAAGCCATGCACCGAAGCTCTGGGCTCAGCTTGCTGAGCGGTAGCGGAGCGTTCCGTAGGTCCGTGAAGGAAGACCCGTGAGGGCTTCTGGAGATATCGGAAGTGCGAATGCTGACATGAGTAACGATAAAGGGGGTGAGAGACCCCCTCGCCGAAAGTCCAAGGGTTCCTGCTTAAAGTTAATCTGAGCAGGGTTAGCCGGCCCCTAAGGCGAGGCCGAAAGGCGTAGTCGATGGGAACCACGTTAACATTCGTGGGCCTGGAGGTAGTGACGGATTGCGGACGTTGTCCTTCCTTATCGGATTGGAAGGGCCGCCAAGCGGTTCCGGGAAATAGCTCCTCCATATAGACCGTACCCGAAACCGACACAGGTGGACTGGTAGAGCATACCAAGGCGCTTGAGAGAACTCTGCTGAAGGAACTCGGCAATTTGCACGCGTAACTTCGGGATAAGCGTGACCTTCTCGAGGGCAACCTCGGGGGGGTGGCACAGACCAGGGGGTGGCGACTGTTTATCAAAAACACAGGGCTCTGCGAAGTCGCAAGACGACGTATAGGGTCTGACGCCTGCCCGGTGCCGGAAGGTTAAGAGGAGGGGTGCAAGCCCTGAATCGAAGCCCCGGTAAACGGCGGCCGTAACTATAACGGTCCTAAGGTAGCGAAATTCCTTGTCGGGTAAGTTCCGACCTGCACGAATGGCGTAACGACCTCCCCGCTGTCTCCAGCAGAGACTCAGTGAAATTGAATTCCCCGTGAAGATGCGGGGTACCTGCGGTTAGACGGAAAGACCCCGTGCACCTTTACTATAGCTTTACACTGGCATTCGTGTTCGCATGTGTAGGATAGGTGGTAGGCTTTGAAGCCAGGGCGCCAGCCTTGGTGGAGCCACCCTTGAAATACCACCCTTGCGGACATGGATGTCTAACCGCGGCCCGTCATCCGGGTCCGGGACAGTGTATGGTGGGTAGTTTGACTGGGGCGGTCGCCTCCCAAAGAGTAACGGAGGCGCGCGATGGTGGGCTCAGAACGGTCGGAAATCGTTCGCTGAGTGCAATGGCATAAGCCTGCCTGACTGCGAGACAGACAAGTCGAGCAGAGACGAAAGTCGGTCATAGTGATCCGGTGGTCCCGCGTGGAAGGGCCATCGCTCAACGGATAAAAGGTACGCCGGGGATAACAGGCTGATGACCCCCAAGAGTCCATATCGACGGGGTTGTTTGGCACCTCGATGTCGACTCATCGCATCCTGGGGCTGGAGCAGGTCCCAAGGGTATGGCTGTTCGCCATTTAAAGCGGTACGTGAGTTGGGTTCAGAACGTCGTGAGACAGTTCGGTCCCTATCTGCCGTGGGTGTTGGAATATTGACAGGATCTGTCCCTAGTACGAGAGGACCGGGATGGACGCACCTCTGGTGGACCTGTTGTGGCGCCAGCCGCATTGCAGGGTAGCTATGTGCGGACGGGATAACCGCTGAAGGCATCTAAGCGGGAAACCCACCTGAAAACGAGTGTTCCCTATCAGAGCCGTGGTAGACCACCACGTCGATAGGCCGGGTGTGGAAGTGCGGCAACGCATGAAGCTTACCGGTACTAATCGCTCGATCGGCTTGATCATTCTCATTGCTCGTGCCCATCTTTCATGTCCTCACGGATGAGCGCGGCTTACGCCGCTATCCTCCGGACGGGGCGCGCAAGAATGCGCGACGGCCAGTCGGCCTTGCGAAGCTTCGCTTCGTAAGGCGGGGCTGCAAACCCAGCTTCTCGATTTGATGCGCTTGGCCGACCTGGTGGTCATGGCGGGGTGGCTGCACCCGTTCCCATTCCGAACACGGCCGTGAAACGCCCCAGCGCCGATGGTACTTCGTCTCAAGACGCGGGAGAGTAGGTCACCGCCAGGTCTGCCAAACGCATCAACAAACTTCTCTTCAAAACGCCAGAAAAGACGCAAAAACACACGCAATCCAAAACGCGTGGCAAAACCAAAATGACGCGGGGTGGAGCAGCCCGGTAGCTCGTCAGGCTCATAACCTGAAGGTCGTAGGTTCAAATCCTACCCCCGCAACCAACTCAAGCTTTGTACGACCCGGAGACATAGGTAACAGATTGTCCCTAAGACATGGGTGACACACTCGTTCCGAACAGTGTGTCGATTGTCTGCAATGTTCTCTGCTCCAGGTCGATATATCCCAGATCGTAGCGCATGAAGCTCACGAGCCAAATGCTATCGTCCATCTCCTTTGTTCCCAGCTTCTGATCGGCGAGCACGGTCGAGACATTGATCTTCTTGCGATGCATGCAGATGCGCCCGCAGGCGGTGACCAGGATATCCTCGTCGTGGAAGGGGTAATCCCACCTCCGGCAGCCCCTTATAGGCTCTTGAAGACGGCGTGTAGAGTGCGCCCGGCGTCCTCATGGCGATGCCTTCGTGCGGGCGTTGAGCGTTGAATTCACTGACGAATCGGTCGAAGCGGTCCTGTTGTTGCAGGGCGTTCATGCCCGGCGGCCGGGCGGTTTCCTGTTTCAAGGTGCGATGCATGCGCTCGTGTCGGCCATTCGGCATCGATACCAAGCCTTAGCCAGAAGACCGAGAGCTTCGACAGATTGTAGAGCCCGTTGGGCGAGGCGAAAGGAAAGCCATTGTCGCTTCGCATGGCACTCGGCAGCACGCCGCGCTCCCGGAACAGGCGCACGAGGGCCTCGATGACGGGAGTTTCCTTGACTGATTCGAGTGCTTCGCAGGCGAGCAGGTAGCGCGAGGCCTGGTCGGTCACCGTCAGGGGGTAACAGTAGCGGCCGTTGCCGAGCTTGAACTCACTCACCACAGCCCGCCACCCGACTTGTCGTCCTCTCTACACGCCCGCGCGGGCCGCGATGCGTCTTGGCGGCAAGGTCGTTGAGGAACAGCGCATTCAGCCGAAATAGTCCTCTGGGGCGGCAACGGCCTTGGGGGCCGGATCTGATCTCTAGAACAAAAGTTATGATGAACTGGATAAGAGTTCCTCATCGAGGAAAACTCACACTCAAGGACACCCGCCGGGCATATTGGACGGCAGTACAGCCCATTCGAGCGCAATAAATCTTAATGTGATACAACAACTGCGATCTTCGTTGATCGCTAGCGTACGACCGAACTCGCCTGAGGGCTCATCATGCCCGAAGGCAAGAGAGGAGAGGTCGTTCATGAGCATAAAGGCGTGGCTCAAGCCATTTTGTCCGCCGCGGCTGTCTAAAAGATGCGGGATCCTTGCCTCGCTTGCATTGGCTGCTCTTGTGCCAATTGCGCAGGCCCAGCAGCAAATGCCTGTCACCATCATTCTTGCCAAACAGGTCGACGTCACGGACCGCATATCGGTCGTGGGAACGCTTGCAGCTCGTGAGGAGGTCCAGGTCCATCCCTCGGTGTCGGGCCGGGAAATCCAGCACATCCTGGTGGAGGTCGGCCAAAGAGTTGAACAAGGCCAGCCCCTTGCCCTGTTCGACAAGACCGATGCGCTTCTCGCTCTCGACAAAAATGCGGTGAGTGCTCTTCGCGCCAAAGCTGCCGTGGCCGTCGAGGCCAGTAAGGTCGATATTGCGCTTGTTGCCGAGCGCGAAGCTAGAGCGAAGCTGGAGCGCAGCCAGGCGCTGCGGTCGAAGGAGATCATTTCCGAGCAGGTTCTGGACGACAACCAGAACGCTTATGACCGCGCCGCCGCGGAAACCGCCCTTGCGCGACAATCTCTGGCCCTGGCCAAAGCCGAAGAACAGTTGATCGCGCAGGAAAGGAAGGAGATCGAGCTGACGGTCGAGAGGAGTACTTTGCGCGCCCCTGCGTCCGGTCTCGTTCTGGAGCGAAGCGCCCGCATCGGTGTCATGACCTCGGATTCGGGCGATCCTCTCTTTCACATCGCGAAGGACGGCAAGATAGAGTTCCTCGCGGAAGTAACCGAGACAAACTTCGTGCAGCTGCGCGAAGGTATGCGTGCGCAAGTCACCCTCCCTGGCCGTGACCAACCTGTCACCGGCACGCTGCGGCTCAATGCGGCGCAACTCGACCCGAAGACGCGGAGCGGGACGGTTCGTATCGAACTCGATGAGAGCGATGGTCTCGTTCCGGGTGTGTTTGCCCGCGGCGTCATCGATACGTCGACGCGGACGAATGTTCTCCTGCCGGGAACGGCTGTCAGAAGCACGCGGGATTCCCATAGCGTCTATGTCGTCAAGAATGATGTCGTGGAAATTCGAAACGTCAGGATCGGCTCGCGTCAGGACGATCTCGTCGAGATTGTCGAGGGTGTCGAGGACGGTGAAATGATCGTTCTGAAGGCGGGCGGCTTCCTGCAGGATCAGGATCGTGTCGAGCCTGTCGTCGTGTCGGCGGAAGGTTATCCGCAGCAGGAGGTGTCGCAGACGGTCTCATTTGACGGCTCAGAAGGGACGGTTCGTCGATGAGCGCGAATATCTCGGCCTGGGCAATTCGCAACCCGCTGCCATCCATTCTGTTCTTCGTGATCTTGACGGCGGTGGGCCTCTACAGCTTTTCCCGATTGCCGATCACCTACTTTCCGCCAATCATTACCCCGCTCGTCAAGGTCATGATCGAGCAATCCGGAGCGACACCAACCGAGCTTGAGATTGAGGTGACGCGGCGGGTGGAGAATGCGGTGGCACCGCTGACCGGCATCAAGAAAATCACCTCGACCATCGGCCAGGGCAAGTCCGTGACCAATGTCGAGTTCGAATTGGGCGTAGTTTCACCGGACCGGGCGGTCGTCGATGTGCGCGATGCCGTGACAGAAATCCGTTCCGACCTGCCCGCGACGATCGATGAGCCGGTTATCGAGCGGGTCGAAGAGGCGGCTCAGTCGGTCGTGACCTACGCCGTCAGCAGCCCGAGCATGACGGTTGTCGAACTCTCCTGGTACGTGGATGACGTGGTTACCCGCAACCTGCAAGGTTTGCCGGGCGTGGGGCGGGTCGAGCGGGTCGGAGGGGCTGATCGGGAAATTCGCATCGAGCTCGATCCCGACCGGTTGCAGGCGCTTTCGCTATCCGCAACTGCGGTCAACGAAAGCCTGCTACGGACTCAGATCGAGAATTCCGGTGGGAGAAGCGCTCTCGGCGGCCGTGAGCAGGCCCTGACAACCGTAGCGGCCGCCAAGACAGTTCCGGATCTGGCCGATCAGCGCATTGCGCTTTCCTCGCAGGCCGCCGTGCGGCTGGGGGACTTGGCAAGCGTTCAGGATACTGTGGCGGAAGCGCGTTCCTTCGCCACGCTCGACAGCGCGGACGTCGTGGGGTTTGCGGTCTATCCCTCTCAAGGCGCAAGCGAAGTATCCGTTGCGGGTGAGGTCTCCAGGGCGCTGGAGGAGCTGGGTGCGCGCGACACGGATGTGCGTTTCAGCCTCGTGGACGACAATTTCAACTACACGGCCGGCAATTTCAGCTCGGCCATGAACACATTGTTCGAGGGGGCCGCGCTTGCCGTCGTTGTTGTATTCCTGTTCCTGCGTGATTGGCGGGCAACGATCGTCGCCGCGGTGGCACTGCCACTTTCGATCATTCCGACTTTTTTCGCGATCGATCTCCTGGGTTTTTCCCTCAATATCCTGAGCCTGCTGGCCATCACGTTGGTGACGGGCATACTCGTCGACGATGCGATCGTCGAAATCGAGAATGTGGTGCGCCACCGTGACATGGGCAAAACCGCCTGGCGGGCGGCACTCGATGCCTCCGACGAAATAGGCCTCGCCGTCATCGCCATTTCAGCCACTATCATCGCCGTGTTCGCGCCTGTCGGCTTCATGAGCGGCGAAGTGGGTCTCTATTTCCGGGAATTCGGCCTGACGGTTGCCATCGCGGTCTTCTTTTCCCTGCTGGTGGCACGGCTGATCACCCCTGTCATGGCCGCTTATTTCATGACCGGGACCCCGCCTGCCGAGGAGAAAAGGGGGGTCTTCATCCTGGCTTACGAGCGGCTGTTGCGGATGAGCCTGCGCTGGCGATGGGTGACCGTCGGGCTTGCTGCTGGCTCCTTCACGCTCGCAATGTTTGCCCTTTTGTCATTGCCGACCACCTTTCTGCCGGAGGAGGATACCGGGCGCCTGACCCTCTCGGTCGAGCTGCCGCCCGGTTCCACGCTTGATGAGACGCGGGCGGTATCGGACGAAATCGCGAAGCGTGCAGGGCAAATTCGCGAGGTGGAAGGCGTATTCGCCCGCGCCGGTGTAAGCATCACGGGGCTGGAGGATGTGCGCTTCGCCGTCATCCTCATCGACTTGTCTCACAAGAGGGAGAGGGATCGCTCATCGTTTGCGATTGAAACCGAGATCGGGAGGAGCCTCTCGTCCATGCCCGATGTGAAGTTGAGGTTCCTCAACGCGCGTGGCGGCCGTGATCTCTCCTTTGCCGTCCTGGGTGCCGATGGGGAGGCGGCGCTGGAAGCCGCGAACGCCATCGTGGAGGAGCTTTCAGCCGATCAGGCGTTTGTCGATCCAGCCATAGACAATGCCGCCATGCGCCCGGAACTCAAGCTGCAGGTCCAGACGGACAAGGCCTCGATGCTCGGCGTGTCGCCGGCCGCGATTGCTCAGACGATCCGCGTGTCTACTGTTGGCGATGCAGACAGCCGCTTGCCCAGCTTCACCGATGGCGCACGGCAAATCCCTATCCGGGTGGTCATCGACCGCAACGCCCGCGACGATCTGCCGACGCTTGAAATGCTGACCGTGCCCTCTGACGATGGAGCGCATGTCCCGCTATCCGCAGTGGTCGACAGCAGCTTTGACGAGACGATGTCAGCCATAGAGCGGCTCGATCGCGAGCGCCGGTTCGAGATCGGCGTGGACATGGCCGATGGCCTGACGTCGGGGCAGGGCATGGAGCGGCTACTTCAGCTGGAGAGCGTCAGGAACCTGCCGGAGGGCGTTCGCTTTCAGGCAACCGGAGACTCCGATACCGAAAGCACCGTTTTCGAAAGCTTCGCGGTGGCAATGGGTTCGGGCATCATGCTCGTTCTCGTGGTCCTGATCCTGTTGTTCGGAAGCGTGCTTGCGCCGTGGACGATCCTGGCGTCTCTTCCCTTGTCGATCGGCGGTGTTGCCGCGGGCCTGCGGCTGAGCGGCAGCGCCATATCGTTGCCGGTCGTCATCGGCATTCTGATGCTGATGGGCATCGTCACAAAGAACGCCATCATGCTCCTGGATTTTGCAATCGAGCGGGAGGCGCACGGGCTTTCGCGGCTCGAGGCGGTCATCGAGGCTTGTTCCGAAAGAGTTCGCCCGATCGTCATGACGACCCTTGCCATGGCCGGCGGCATGATCCCTTCCGCTCTCGGTGTGGGTGACGGCGGCGAATTCCGTTCCCCCATGGCCATCGCCGTCATCGGCGGACTCCTGGCCTCTACGCTTCTTTCCCTGATCGTGATCCCCTCTCTTCATCTCATCGTTTCAGGCTTCGGCGATCGGATCGCCCGGATATTCAAGCCGTTCCTCCAGTCGGCAGAGATCTAGTCGCACCGAATGCCGAGGGCGCCACCACTGGGAGGTGGCGTGAAAATAGAAGGCCGGGCGGTTCACGCTGTCCGGCCTTCCCCCTGCCGCCGTTCACACTACGGCGCCGTATGTGCACGCTGCATATGGATGTTGAAAGTTAATGAATCTGCGCACGTGCACTCCGAAAGCTGAATCCGTTATTCAGTTGCGCTAGAATGCGTTGATCCTCGAAAGGCAAAATGGCCCCAAATCCTGGAAAGTGTGGCATTCTGTACGCTGCAACAAAACTTAACAAAGCGAAACATACTGGCTCTCTCCGGCGTGCATTCTATGCGAATTGGGGTAAGAAGTTTCATGCAATCGAATACGGCAAATGCGCAGATCCTGATCGTTGAAGACGATCCGGAAATCGCAAATCTGCTTGCCCTGACCATTCAGGACAACGGGATGATCCCGACCGTTGCGGAAGATGGCCGTGTGATACAGTCGCTTCTGCGCAACAATTCATTCGATCTCATAATCCTCGATGTCATGTTGCCGGGCGAGGACGGGCTGAGCCTCTGCAGGAAAATCCGTTCCGAGAAGACCATTCCGATCATCTTATTGACGGCGCTTGGCGAGGAGGTCGACAGGATCGTCGGACTGGAAGTCGGCGCAGACGATTACGTAACGAAACCATTCAGCCCCCGGGAGGTTGTCGCGCGTGTACGTAGCCTCTTGCGAAGGGCCTCCTATGGGCCGACTAAGACGAAAGCGCAGCGAAAGCTCCGCTTCGACGGATGGCAGATCGATCCGATGCGTCGTCAACTTCACGACCCGAGCAATGCCCGCATCGCTTTGACGACGACGGAATTTGACCTCTTGCTGGCTTTTTGCCGGAATCCGGGCCGCGTTATCACCCGCGAAGAGCTCCTCTCCATGACGCACTCTGGACTTGCCGGGCCGATCGAGCGCAGCATCGACGTCCATATCAGCCGTCTTCGGCAGAAAATCGAGACCGACCCCAAGGAACCAGCGCTGCTTCAAACGGTCAGGCTCGGCGGATACATGTTTACCGCTATTGTCGAGGAAGCGTAGGCAGTCGTCTGCCGCCCCGCGCCCAATGGCCCATCCTGCCATTCCCACTGTGAATCAGCGTCCCGACAATGGGCCGGGTCACACAGTCGTCGCAACACCTAATCTGTAGTAACACACCGCAACAAAATCACACGTCTTACCCATGGCGGGTGCGCTACCTCCGGCCTGTTGGCGTCGAAAAATCGCCGGCTATTTCGAGAAGCGCACAATGTCATATATTCATGAGACGCAACATAATCTGGCACGAGTACAGTCGCGCCGAAAGTTCGCGATATGGCTTTTCGGCATTTGCTTCATGCCGGCTTTTTTCTTCACGAAACCCCACTTCGAAGTAGGATCCTGGCAACGACAATGGATTGAAGACATTGGCGCTGTTCTGATCTTTGCCGCAATCCTGGGTCGCGCATGGTGCATAATGTATATTGGCGGCAGGAAGACGAGCACTCTCGTAACAGCGGGTCCGTACTCGGTCATGCGAAACCCTCTCTACTTTTTCTCGTTTATTGCGGCTGCCGGACTCGGGGCGCAGACCGGCAGTGTTATGCTGGCGCTGTTCGTGGCCCTTGCCGCATACATGATTTTTTTGCCGGTCGTTCTGCGCGAGGAGGCCGGATTATCCCGCGTTCACGGTCCTGGCTACGACGCGTACCGCCACTCGGTTCCCCGCTTTTTTCCGCGACCGGCGTTGTGGCGGGATGTGGTTGCCCTGGCCGTCGATCCAGGCATTTGGAGGCGAACCGTCCTCGACGGGATTATATTCATCCTGCTGATCCCCCTGGTCAGAGTCCTCGCGCGGGGGCAGACAACACTTCTCGATCTGCCGCGAGTGACCTTGTACTGAGGCGGTGATCCACCTCGGAAACTTCCCCTCGTTGCGGCTGGCGAGAGTTCCGGGGCAATTCGCGGGAGCAACAAAAGGAAGCGAGGAGCGGCAGGCATTTTAATGCCGCGCCGTGGCAAAGGCACCAGAAAGTCGCTTCCGGATCGCCTGGTCGAGCTGGGAGACGTGCCATACGGCAAGCAGACGGCCGTCTCCACCACACGGGGGAGCCGAAAGCGTGGACGCCGGGGCACACGACAAAAGAGCCGAGGATCGACACCTCGGCTCTCCTATCTGAAATCATGTGTTTGGGAGCTTGAATCGGCCTTCAGGCCAGCGGATCCCCGAACGTCAAAATCTATAGCCGACAAAAAGGGAAAAGGAGGGTTGCACCTTCTCCTCCACGATCGGGCTATCAGCGGCATCTCCGGTCAATATACCAAGGCCTGCCTTGCCGCGGAGGAGCCAGTGCTTGTCCAGCAGATACGTTGCGGACGCTGAGACGTCGAAGCGCTTAAGACCAGCCTCGGGCTTGTGTTCCGGCAGGCCGGAGGCTGCAGACTGGTCGGAATTGACACCGAAATAGGCTTCCATATGCTTGTCATTCGCTACGACCGCCTCGGCATTGGCGCCGAGGATGAGCCTTTCGGTTACAGGTTGCGAATACCCGATACCGAACGTGCCAATAAGGCTTTCGCTGCCGTCTATCGTTTGCTCGACTTCGGCGTAAAGCTCGACCGGACCCCACTCATATGCCGCTTTTGCGCCGACCGTGGCGGCAAGATCGATGTCGCCCAAACCTCTAAGCCGGTCATGATCATCGGCGTCTCTGCCCATCTCATAGCCGATCTTTCCGGAAAGCGAAAAGCCGTTGTGCCGGAGAGGTGTGATTGTGACTCCCGAAGGATCGATCTCGAGCCACTCGCCGTAGGTGAACAGAACGAAGGGGATCGGACTGATCTCGAAGTCGCCGCTGCCTTCGTATACAGGCTCGTACTCACCGCCGCCGCCGACGATAAGGCTCCAATTCCGTTCGGGCTCCTTCTGATTGAACCGCTGGTCGAACCTCTCCTGATCGAACGCCGGTTCGGGCGCTTGTTGTGCAGCAGCAAGATCGGCGGCCATTGTGCTGGACACCATTCCCGTGACACCCATTGCGGCGCCAAAGGCAAAGGATGAAGCACGCCTGCTGTTGTGCTTGGTGAAAAACATGGGGGCTCCAAAAACGAGGTGTCGTCACCGCTCAATTCGGTTGAACGGCGGGGACGTTGACGGCACTAGGTTTCACGGGAGAGCCGCCTCCAGCATGTCGTTATGTTAAGCTTTGTTGCAGTTGGAAAATCCGAGGCGCCGACGTGCGGTCGGATCCAGGCAATTGTTGCCGCAATGAAACTTAACAATCGCCTCGACGCGGGTTGGTTCTCGTCATGTTATCAAGCCTCACGTCCGAGATCGCTTGCCGATACCGGCGCTCTGATGGAGGATGATGAGATTGCGCGCGCCTCTCGGTCTAAGGACCATTCATGGACAGATCATCGCTATAATCGTGTTCGCGGTGCTGATCGTCGTCACTGTGGGGCCCGTGCTTGAACGCTGGGTCCGAGAATACGAGGGGTTGGATATCGAGCGGGTCGCTGAACGCGTCCAGGCAATAAGCGAGCTCTTGGCAACGGCGACACCAGAAGAGAGAGACGTCGTCCTTGGCGCCGCCCAGCGGTCGGGTTGGAAACTCACTCTGGAACCGTTGTCTCTGAGCGAGCAGTTCACAACGTCATCCAGAAACGAGCCCTTCTGGGACCGGGTCATCGACTGGCTGTTTCCACCAGACAGTCCGGTTCCCCCGCTGGGTGGCTGGAGGACGTTCCTGAACCACAACCGTGTCGTTGCGATGCGTGTGGATGACGCAACGATGTTGGTCACTCCGATTTCTGCTGGTGCGCTCTTGAGGGACAATTTCGCTGTGCGCGGTTCATATTATTTGGTCGCGCTGATTACGCTGATTTTCCTGCTGTCTGCGTTTGCCGTCTGGGCCATCGCCTTGCCTCTCAGGCGAATATCCCGCGCGGCTGCCAACGCGGATATCTCGACCCATGGGGAGGTTTTCGAAGAGCGCGGCAGCGTCGAGATCGTTGCCCTCGCCAGAGCATTGAACGCCATGCGCAACCGGATTGCGATCATGGTGGAATCGCGAACCCGCATGCTGCGCGGCATCAGTCACGACCTGCGGACGCCGTTGACGCGACTGAGACTTAAGGCGGAGCGTTTGCCCGGGGGACCGACGAGAGACACAATGTTGTCCGACATCGAGCATCTCGACCGATTGCTGAGTGAGAGCCTTGGCTATTTGCGCGACAACCACAGTCGGGAAGCCGTTGAGCGCACGGATATTGCCAGCATGCTTCAGACGATCTGCAGCGAATTTTCCGATGTCGGCTTTGACCTGACCTACCGGGGACCGAACAGATTGATCGCCAATTGCAAGCCTCTCGCGATCACGCGTGCCGTTACGAATCTTTGCGATAATGCCACAAAATTCGGCAGCTCGGTGGTTGTCGATCTGCGGGAGAATGCCGGCACGATGACCATCGATGTCATCGATGACGGCCCAGGGATTCCGGACCCGAACAAGAAGCGCGTGCTGAAGCCGTTTTTCAAGATCGATAGTGCCCGCAGCGGCGCCAATGCCGGCTTTGGATTGGGGCTTTCGATCGTTGCCGAAATCATGCAGGCGCACGGAGGAAGATTGGAACTCCTTGACCGGCAACCAAACGGCCTTGTCGTCAGGCTGTCGTTCCCCACCATTGAGTAGGCACCGGCGGATTTATCAGCAGAGCCAAACCAAAGCCGCCATCCTGGCGTTCGGCAACAGGCCATTGGTGTTTGCGGTCTCCATTCACGCTTTCGCCACACGGGAGGTTCTGCAGCGCCAACGAGCGATGGCGACCGCCAGGAACGATCTCAAGGGTTCGATCGTGCGCTCATTGCCGAGACCTCGACCGTTCCGAGGCGGTAGCCCCTATTGATGCCGAGACTGCTAGCTCAGTTTGAGGAATGCACGCCGAGTCGATTTACACGACGTTCATCTCACGAATGTGCCGGTAGTAAGCAAAATTGTACGAGAATGTATCGCTGGCGCACGAGCCGCGACTACGTAGGCTCCGGTGCCAATTTGGCTATTTGACCATAGCACGATGCTGGCGGGCTGGACGAAGCTGTAGCGAGCTTGTCGTAGCGGGCTGCGAGGGCATCGCGGTGCTTAAGCTTTCCGAGGCAGCCTCCTATGCCGCCCTGCCGGGATGTAGGAGAGCGTGGCATCAGGCCAAAGCTTTTGTAATAGACAGATTACAAGCTGAGATACTTTGCGACAAATCGGCCCATCGACGGCATATCCCTGCGAAGCCTCCGGCCTATTCTCATGACAGACTATCACACGCAAGCAGTGCGTAAGCACTGCCCTGGATAAGGCACGCAGGTCTAAAGAGGAGAGGTAGTAATGACAGAACACAGCGGCAATAGCGACATTATATCCGGCGTTAGCCGCCGCACGGTACTCGGCGTTGGCGCTGGCGTGACTGCCGCCAGCCTGGTTCCTCTTCGGATCGAAGCTCAAGAGCAACATCCCGTTCCGAGCCCCGAAAACGGTCCGACAACCCACATCTCGTTCCAGATCAATGGTGAACAGGTGGCCATGGACGTGGATGCGCGCGCTTCGCTGCTGGATCTTCTTCGCGAAAGGCTGGCGCTGACCGGAACAAAAAAGGGCTGCGACCACGGCCAATGCGGGGCCTGCACCGTGCATCTGGATGGTCGCCCCGTCTCATCCTGTCTCACCATGGCGGCCAAGGTCGATGGGCGGCAGGTCACCACGATTGAAGGACTTGCGCAGGGTGATGAACTGCACCCTGTGCAACAGGCCTTCATCGATCACGACGCGCTTCAATGCGGGTACTGCACCCCCGGGCAGATCATGTCTGCTGTCGCATGTGTCACTCAGGGGGAGGCAACGGATCCCGATGCCATCCGCGAGTTCATGAGCGGGAATATCTGCCGTTGCGGCGCCTATGTCGGCATTCTTGCCGCCGTCGCGCAAGCCGCCGAAACCATGGAGGGCTGACCATGCATGGATTGAATTACACGATCGCGGACTCGGCGGACGCGGCCGTCGCGCAATTTGCCGAGGCCGGCGGCGCGGCACGCTATATCGCCGGCGGCACCAATCTTTACGATCTCATGAAGCTGGGGATAGAGCGCCCGGTGCATCTGATCGACGTCAGCCGTATCGAAGGGCTGGATGCGATCGAGACGGAGGGCGACGTCCTGCGGTTTGGCAGCCGCGCCCTGATGGCGGATGTGGCGCGTGCGCCGGTGGTGCGCGATGAGTATCCGGTCCTTGCCGAAAGCCTGCTCAAGGCCGCCTCGCAGCAATTGCGCAACATGGCCACGGTGGGCGGCAATCTGCTGCAACGCACCCGCTGCATGTATTTCCGTAACGGCGCGGGGGCGTCCTCCACGGTGGGTGTCTATCCCTGCAACAAGCGTGAACCCGGCTCCGGCTGTGCAGCTATCGACGGGCTCGACCGCACCCAAGCCGTTCTCGGCACCAGCGACGCCTGTACTGCGGTGGCCCCCGGGGATTGGCCCGTGGCACTTACCGCGCTGGACGCCGTGATAGAGATTTTCGGGCCCGAGGGGACGCGCAACGTCCCGATCGCGGACTTCTATCGGCTGCCAGGGGACACACCGCATAGGGAATTCAACCTCGATCCGGGCGAATTGGTGACGGCGATCACCGTGCGTAAAACCCCGGCGGGGCGCGCATCCACCTACCACAAGATCCGCGACCGCGAGAGCTATGCCTTTGCCCTGGCCTCCGCTGCCGTCGCCGTGGAAATGGAGGGGGAGAGCGTCCGCGCCGCCCGCATCGCACTGGGCGGCGTCGCCACCATGCCCTGGCGGGCCAGTGCCGCGGAACGGGCTGTGACCGGGGCGACCCTGACCCCCGAACTGGCCCTCGAGGCCGGACAGGCCGCCTTCGCCGAGGCCCGTCCCGGCCGGCAGAATGCCTTCAAGACGGACCTCGGCGCCAGAGTTGTCGCCGATGCCCTGATGATCGCCGCGCAAAGGAGAGCATAATGGCTGCAGAAGTTTTTTCCGAAATTGCCCGGACCGATGCCAGGGGCAAGGTTCTCGGCCAGACGCAGTTCGGGGCCGATATGACTTTTCCGGGCATCCTCCACGCCATGCTCGTCCCGGCCACGATTGCCAAAGGGACGGTAAGCAATATCGATATCACGCCGGCGATTGAAACCAGCGGCGTGGTACAGGTCCTGTCGTTGGGGGACTTTCCAACGCTTTCGTCCGAAATAAACTATTTGGGCCAACCCATAGCGATGGTCGTTGCCGAGTCGCTCGAGGCCGCGATCGAGGGTGCCGAGGCCG
Source organism: Chelativorans sp. M5D2P16 (assembly GCF_034427935.1). Taxonomy (NCBI): domain Bacteria; kingdom Pseudomonadati; phylum Pseudomonadota; class Alphaproteobacteria; order Hyphomicrobiales; family Phyllobacteriaceae; genus Chelativorans; species Chelativorans sp. M5D2P16. The sequence goes on from NZ_JAXQNM010000039.1 coordinate 18,712, forward strand.
TCACTGCAACTTATGAGACCACGTCTTTCGTCCCGCTGATGGATAGCCCCAACGCCTCGGTCGTTCCCTCCGAGGGCTTTGAAACGGGCGATATCGACACCGAATTCCAGAATGCCGTTGAGATCGTCGAAGGCACCTTTGAAACGCCGGTCCAGCATCACAACGCGATGGAATTGTTCGGTACCGTCGCGCAGTGGTCCGGCAGGTGGCTGACGGTTTACGAGGGTTGCCAGAATTCCGCCTCGGTCAGAGACGCTCTCGCGGAGGCCCTGGGAATTTCCGCCGAGGCCATTACGATCAGGTCCGACTATGTCGGTGGTGGTTTCGGGCAGAAATCCCCGCCCAAGCTACAGACCGCCCTGGTCGCCGAAGCCGCCAGGTTGACCCGGCGTCCGGTCAAGCTGGTCACGCCGCGCGGACAGATTTTTCACATCTCCACCTTCCGGCCACGCAGCATCCACAACATTCAACTCGCAGCCAACAGCGAAGGGCGCCTCACCGCGCTCAACTACGACGTCGTGCAGGAGAATTGGCCCGGCGGCAGATTCCGGTCGAACGGCTATCATGAGGACATTGCCCGGCTCTACGCCATCGAAAATCTCCGCGCGACGGCTGGCGACGTCCATATCGACCGCAATATGCCACGCCATACGCGGGGGACGCATCCGTTTCCGGCCGGGTTCGCCCTGGAAAGCGCGATCGATGAAATGGCGTACAGACTGGACGTGGATCCGGTGCAGCTGCGCCTCGATCATGAGGCCACGACCGACATCATCGTCGGGCAACCGCTCGCGCCGCACTTCCTGAATGACTGCCTGAGGGAGGGCGCCCGCCGTTTCGAGTGGAGCCGCCGCACCCCCGAGCCCGGCTCGATGATCCTGGAAGACGGCACCCTGGTCGGTCTCGGTGTCGCTTGCGGCATCTTCGGGGCGTCGGGATCCGCCGCGGAGACCACGCTCAGGGTCCGGGCGGACGGCACGACGCGGATCATCAGCTCGGGCCATGAAATGGGACAAGGGATTCGCACCGCCGTCGCGAATGCAATCCTTCAAGGGCTTGACGTCAACCCGGATCGGATCGAGATCCTGATGGGCGATACGTCCGTGGGTCCGCAGATGGCCACGGTCGGAGAACGCGGTACGGCAAGTATCGTGCCGGCGACGATAAAAGCCGCAGAGGCCCTGCGGGCCCGCTTCGAGGAGTTGCTGGCGGGATCGCCCCCGCCGCCGGGCAACCTGCACCAGCAGTTGGCGCGCCTGAAACGCCCGTATATCGAGGTGACCGCATCGCAGCTCGCCCCTGGGCAGGACGCCTCCGCACTCGAGGGTTTCCGGGCCGGAAGCTGGGCGGCGGGGGCGGGATCGGAATATCCCGGCTTTACCTCGATGAGCTACATTGCGCAGTTCGTGGAGATACACATCGAGCCGCGCACAGGACGCATCCGAATGCCGCGCGTCGTCAGCATTGCCGACATCGGACGGGTCGTCAGCCCCAGGACCGCGGAAGGGCAGATGTATGGCGGCGTGGTCTGGGGGTTCAGTACCGCGCTTCGGGAACAGTCCGAGATTGATCCGCGATTCGCCGGGTACCTCAATGACGACCTTGCCGATTATGTCATGGCGGTGAACGCCGACATCGGAGAGGTGGACGTCGGCCTGATCGACAAGCCCGATACGATAGTCAACTCGGCCGGCGTCAAGGGTATGGGCGAACTCGTCATGCTCGGCACGGCGCCTGCAATCGCAAACGCGATTTACCATGCAACCGGCAAGCGCATCCGGAAACTGCCCATCCGCATCGAAGACGTCCTTTGATGGACGCAGATCCGCCGAGCATCGCGATTTTATTCCGGCTGACAGGCGGTACGGTTAACCTGGAGATATAGATATGCCCACCTGGAAAGTGACCTACATCAAAGATTTCGCTCCGCACCTATTGAGTATCTTGCGCATTTTTGCGGCGGGGTCGTTCTTCACACATGGCACGATGAAGCTTTTCGGTTGGCCAGGCCCTTTTGAGTATCCCCTTAATCCCATGCTATACACAGCCGGAATTCTCGAAACTTTCGGCGGCCTGTTGCTGGCAGTGGGGCTTTTCACTCGCCCGGTTGCCTTCGTGCTCTCGGGTTTGATGGCCTTCGCGTATTTCATTGCGCACGCCTCGAACGGCTTCTTTCCTGTGCTCAACCACGGCGAAGCAGCCATGCTTTATTGCTTTATTTTCCTCTACTTCGTTGCTGCCGGCCCGGGCGTCTGGAGCTTGGATGCCCTCCAAGAACGCAAGGATAGAGCGACCTCAACCCACCTAGAGAAAGCGATGTGACATTTGAAAGACGTTTCGTCGTAGCCGTAATATGCATTGCTCGAACCCTGCACGGACTTGGTCTTCGAGGTTGTGGCTTGACCGTAGCTACCCTTGGACTCGACAGCTTTCGGACGCGGGCTCGCCGGCATGAGGTGAGTGTCGGTCGCTGATCGTTTGGGCGCATATGTCGAAGTTGGCCGATCCGATCGTCTGGCCAGACTAGCCGCCTGGGTTCGATTTCCTCGTCGCATTCCGGGATGAAAGCTAGCGGGTGGTCACCAGCACAGGAAGGACTCAGGTTACTGCGCTAATTTAGCTGCCATGCTGCCTATTTCGTTCATGAAGGGCGAGGTCGGTCAGCTTTTCGGTGAATTTGGCATTGCCCTAGCCGTGGCTATCTCGGGGCTCGTGGCACTGACGCTTTCCCCGGTGCTCGCTACTCGGCTGCTGCCTCGTGAGGAAAAGCCCGGCCTCCTTACGCGCGTCGTTGGGGCGGTGATCAACCGGATTGAGAATGGCTACCGCGCCAGTCTCAGCCTGGTCCTCGCCCGGCCGGTGCCGATCCTGGCGCTCGCCGCTTTTGCCATCGCCGCCGCCTTCGCGATCTGGCGCGAGTTGCCGCAGGAACTGACACCGGACGAGGACCGCGGCCAGTTCCGCATCTATGTTACCGCGCCACAAGGCGCATGGCCATCGGACTCGTTATCGTCGGGGGGGGCTCAGCTTTGCCTTCATACTGAAGCTTTTCATCACACCGCTGGCCTATTTCCTCATTGAAGGCATCGGTGCACCACGACGCCACAATGAGCCGCCCCCGGTTTCTGCCGAATGAACGGCGCATATCTGACAACAGAGGTAAGCGCCCCGTCCACCCGGGAGGTGATGATGCGTGGTGCTGGTGTCTTGCTTCCCCGGTGATAGATTAGCCCTGTTCACGTTCTGGGCCGCTCCCCGTCTTTGGATCGCCCGGGCGGAAATTCCCGGGTGTTTCATATCCAGGCGCGGGACGCCAAGCTGAGATCCTCACGATTTGCGCCAAGACTGTCGTCTGGTGGATCGTGAGGGAGGTGGTTCGTTCTATTCCGGCAACGGATCGCTTTGCGAAGCGCGTACTGATTTTTCGAAACTCCAGATGCGCGCTTTCCGCGTTGGCGCCGCATCGACACTGCCTTCTCTCGGGAGCGAGATGACGGCTTGCATACCGGCGTCGCCGTTGGAGAACGAAATGTCTCCCCCATGCTGCCTGGCGACCGCTCGCGCTATCGAGAGACCGAGGCCGATGCCGCCGGTCTGCCTGTTTCGCGACGTTTCCAGCCGGACGTAGGGCGCGAAGACCTTCTCTATCATGTCGTCCGGAATTCCGGGACCCCGGTCTTCCACCACGATATCAACAGTCGATGCGGTCTGCCGGATGAACACCTTCGCCTCTCCGCCATACCGCACCGCATTCTCAACGAGATTCCTAATTGCGCGGCGGAGACCATCGGGCCGACAGCGGTATTTCATTTTCGCGCCTTCGATATGCGTGACCGGATGCCCGAGATCGGATTGATCGTCACAGATGCTGCCGACAAGCGCTTCCAGGTCTATCGCGCGCGTTTCCTCTCTGATCGACTCTCCCCGCGCGAACGAAATCGCGGCTTCCGTCATCGACTGGAGCTCGTCGATGGTCGACAGCATCTTGCGCTGGATATCTTCGTCGTTGACGAACTCCGCTCTTAGCCTAAGGGAGGTAAGCGGCGTGCGTAGATCATGGCCGATCGCTGCCAGCATCTTGGTCCGATCCTCGACGAAGCGATGCAGACGACTTTGCATCGTATTGAAGGATTGAGCCGTCCGCCTGATCTCTTCTGGCCCGTCCTCCGACAGTGGCGGCAAGTTTTCCCCTCGCCCGAGAGCTTCAGCGGATATCGCCAGGTGTCTTAGTGGCCGGGCGATGCGCCGCGCTATAAAGACACCGATCAAAGCAAGAATCGACGCCGTAAGACCAAGCGATATCAAGGACTGAGAGGTCCACAAACTTCCCTTGTCGTGCTGATAAAAGGTAGCGTTCAGCCAACGTCCGTCGTCGAGTTGCGTCTTGTACCCATACCCCAGACTTCCCGAAAAACGGAGAACCTTCGCTGGCTGCGGCAGCATCCACAAATAGGGCGTTGGCGTCACCCATGGGTCATCTGCGTTTGCGGTGGCCACATCTTCGGCGTTCGGCAATTGCGGATGCGGCGAACCGGCCCATCCGAATGTTCCGCTCGGATCGACGGAACTTTCCAGTGGACGCGAAAGCTGGTCGAGGGCCTCTAACCTCCAAGCATTCGCATCCATGGGCTCGCTGTCGGTCAACCAGTATCTCAAATAGCTTCCCTCACTCGCGCGAAGCGCTTGCTCCCTCACCTGAGGCGATAGCGATCCCATCAAGCGAGTCACCGATGACGCTCGGCTGATAAACTCGGCTTTCACCGCAGCGTCGAATTTCTTGGTGTACTCATCCAATGAGATGAGGAAGGTGAGTGCCTGCGAGATGATCAACGCCGAGAGCATCAGTCCGATGAACTGTGTCGCCAGACTTTGCTGCCAGAAACGGGTCATTCGAACGCGACCTCGGCGCACAGGCTGTAGCCACCACCCCAATGCGTCTTGATGATCGAGGGATTTTTGGGGTTCTCTTCGATCTTCTTCCGAAGACGGCTGACCTGGTTATCGATGCTGCGGTCGAAGATATCAGCCGTCCTGCCCACGGTCAGATCGAGAAGCTGTTCCCTGCTTAGTACCAGGCCCGGCCGCTCGATGAAAACCTTCAGAAGGCGAAACTCAGCCGTACTGAGCGGAATGCCGACTCCGTCCTCGCCGCAGATTTCCTGGCGGCCCAGATTGACCCGCCAATGGCCGATGCGAACGGTCCTCCGCTCATGCATCACGCGCAACGCCGCAGGAGCGGTTGCTCGCCGAAGCACCGCTCTGATCCGGGCAAGCAGCTCGCGCGGATTGAACGGCTTTACGAGATAATCGTCGGCTCCCAGCTCGAGACCGACGATCCGATCCGTATCCTCGGCCATCGCTGTCAGAAAAATGATGGGAATGTCTTCGGAGGCGCGAATCCGCCTGCACAGGGAAATGCCATCCTCACCAGGCATCATGATATCGAGGATGATCAGGTCGACAGTCTGCCGTTCGAGGATTCGTCTCAGGCTCGAACCGCCTTCGGCCACGCTGACCTTGTAACCTTGCTGCTCCAGATATTGTCGAACGAGATCCCGAATATCGGTGTGATCATCAACGACTACGACATGCGTGGCGTCTTGCATCGCCCCAACCTCTCTCAGAGACTTTACGGAGGAGTTTACAGAGGAGTTAGGGTCTTCTCCATCAGCAAAATGCCTCAAAAACGGGTCGCGCGGGCTGCATTCCCCAATCAAGAAGTGCACGTCGGATGCCTCTAAGCGCGTGCCGCGATCTACACGAATCCGTTGTCACACGCCTGACCATCGCCTCCATAACCACTTGATTGGACAAGCGGGGGTGGAGCGTGATCGATACATTTGATTTGTCGTATGAGTGTGCCGCACCGGCACCAAATTGTAACAAAGTGTCCTCACCGGTCGGGACTTTGCACACAAACTGCCAGGCCTATCGCGGGGTTGCAGAAGGCGCGCGTCAACGACGGGCCCGATGGATCCTGCATGTAGGGAGATTGTGCGACACCGTGGTAGCCGAGAGATCGAGGCGGCTCACTCACCAAGGTCACACCAGTCGGCGGATGCGCTATTGCCTTCAAGGCATCTCACGCATCGGCTTCAAAAAAACCGTGAGAAGTGTAACGAAACGAAGCGCCTCGTTGTCCCTGTGACAACTTGCGATGAACTGCCGGTCATCGAGGCAAAGTTCTGCGACAGCTCCCGCCTAGCGTGGCTCCGTCTAGGCCGCTTCGATCAAGCTGTCGAGATGCTCAGTTCTTGCTGAGCCGCAGATGTGCTTCGGCGAGATCCGCCAAAGTACATGGGGAGGAAACTCCACCACGAGATCCCGGAGATACCCTCGATGGGAGCTCGGCACCCTAAGCTCAGTGTGAACGGAAATGCCCCGAACGCGTCAAAGGATAGGAGATTCAGATGCGTACAATTCTTGCCGCGGCTTTCGCCGCTTCCGTTATTACCGCTGCCTCGGTCGCCTCCGCCAGCTCATTTACCAGCACCGGCGTCATCGCGAATATGAACGACAAGACGAACACAGTTTGGCTCCGGAACGGGGACGCCTACCGGCTGCCCGCCAGTATTGATCTGTCGGGTTTCAAACCGGGCCAGCGGGTTCACGTCAGCTGGAATGCCCAGAACCCCTCGAGCATCGACGGCCGTAACAGCGACGAGAGCATCTGGCTGCTCGATGCTACCGAGATCGGGCACGCTGGAAGGTCCAGCGGCGACATCCTCGGGTAGCTTCTTCGGAGGCGCACACAAACTGTGGGAGCCATCGGACAGAAGAGCCGCATTCCCACGATGAGGAGCGACCCATCCCGTCGGGATGGGTCGACCACACCGGTGCCGCCGATGATCTGATGGATCCGCGTCACCTCTGTCAGAGACTTTACAGAGAAGTGCGGTCTTCTCCCGCGGAAAAATGCGTCAAAAATGGGTGGCGGGGGGTGATGCATTCCCCAATCAAGAAGTGCACGTCGGATGCCTGTAAGCGCGCACCGAGCCGCACGAAGGCGCGGTTGAGCCCTAGTTGGCGCTTTGTGACGAAGCGGATTGGTCTGCTGCCACGCTGCGACAATCTTATACCAGTACGACACACTTGTAAGACAACGCCGTAGTAAGTGCGACCACTTCGCGTCGAAGTGGGAGAGTTGACTATGAAGAGCCGGGATTTCGACAATTGCGTCGGTGCTGGCCCCCTACGGTATGAGGAGTGCCAAACAGGCGTGGGCATTGGAGCGGCGATGGTTGCTCTTGCGTTCATCACGCTCAACGCAACACTGTTTGCGGTTTCGTCCGGCGCTTATGCTCAAGCCGCAAACTCAACCGACTCTTCGATGATGGGTGTGATGCCTGAGGGTACCCCCGTCGATGTTGTCTCAGGGCTCACTATACCTTGGTCCGCTGTGACTGTGGGTCAGGAGGTACTCGTCAGCCAGCGTGGCACCGCGGAAATCCTCGCTTTTCGTCCGGGTGGGGCGCTGCGTTCGGTCGGCTCTGTCCGGGACTTCGTGGCCCGGGGTGATGGAGGGATGCTTGGCCTCGCCGCGCTTGAACAGGGCACCGATGTCTGGGTTTACGCCTATCATGGCACCGCCGCGGGCAATCGGATCGTGCGGATGCCGTACAGCAATGGAATGCTCGGTGATGTGCAGATCGTTCTTGATGGCTTGCCCGGAGGGCGCAGTCACAACGGTGGGCGGATCGCGTTTGGCCCGGATGGAATGCTCTATGCCACGGTCGGCGAAACACGAAATCTTGACCTTCCGCAGGACTTAAATTCACTTGGCGGCAAGATCCTGCGCATGACCCCGGAGGGCGGCATCCCGAGCGACAACCCATTCCCCGACTCTCTTGTCTACTCGTTTGGACACCGCAACCCCCAGGGGCTGGCGTGGGACGATACCGGGCAGCTATGGGCGACCGAATTCGGGGATGATGCATGGGATGAGCTCAATCGCATCGAGCCGGGCGGAAACTACGGCTGGCCGATCGTCGAGGGCCAGGGCGGGAACCCCGACTACATAGATCCGGTCATGCAGTGGCGTACCCGGGAAATGGGGCCTAGCGGGCTTGCTTACATCGACGGCACGTTTTTTATCGCCGGATTGACGGGCCAGCGGGTGTGGACGGTGACAATCGACCCCGCGGGCAATCCCCAAGCAACGGCGTACTATGCGGGCGAGTACGGCCGTATTCGTGATGTCTTCGAGGGCAGCGACGGCAAGCTGTGGTTTCTGACGAACACGCGCGGCGGGGGAGACAACCGGATCCTCTCGGTCCCGCTTACGCCTGCGTCCGCGCCCTGATGCAGGCTGACGGATGTCTCCACTCGGTCTGCAAAATCGACCAAGGGTGACGCGAAGGCGTTGCGTCATCCGCAAAGCCAGATCGAAGACTTGCTCCTCTCGAATTGTGCGGCACTTCACAATGGACTTGACAGTTTGTATGGCACCTAACATTATTGTCAGGTGGCTAACAAACTGAACAATACTCAGCATACGTCTGTCGGCGCCTGGGCGAAGCGGTGCTACCTAGCCGGTCGTGCCGCGATGGAAGGGATGCTCCGTCCATATGACCTTGGCGCGACCCAATGGTACGTGCTGTACCATCTGGCTCACGACGGGCCGACTATGCAGCGGGATCTGGTGCAGACGCTCCAGGTTGAGCGCGCGACTTTGAGCGCGATCGTCAGCGTGCTGGTCCGCAAGGGATTCGTTGAGCAGGTGTCCGACCGTGTTGATCAGAGGCAAAAGCTACTCCGGATGACAGCGGCGGGTACGAAGCTCTGGAATGAGCTGCCCGATCTCGCTGTCATTCACGACGTCGCCTTCGACGGCATTGATGATGCCGCCATCGCCGCGACGATCCAGGTTCTCCAGACCGCTACCGAGCGGCTTGAAAAACTCACAGATAGGATCTGACACATGGCATTATTGATAACCGGTGTGACCGGGTTGGTAGGAGCCCGGCTTCTCCCCCGTCTGATTGAAGCGGGTGTGGATTGCCGCGCCCTCGTGCGCGGCGGTAAAGAGGTTCCTGCCGGGGTAACGCCCGTAGAGGGCGATCTCTTTGATCCAACGACGCTCGCGCGCGCCGTCGAGGGCGTCTCGGACATCATTCATCTCGCTGCAGTTTTTCGCACCCAGGACACCGATCTTATCTGGAAGAGCAACTTGGAGGGAACGCGCAACCTCATCATTGCGGCGAAAGCCCATGCGCCGGAGGCGCGTTTCATCCTCGCGAGCACCAGCAACGTGTATGACATTGACAGCCCGCACCCTGGGCGCGAGGGGGATGTGGTCGATCCGAAGCATGCTTATCCGGCCAGCAAAGTCGCCGCTGAGAAGGGATTGCGGGAAAGCGGACTGAACTGGGCGGTCCTACGGTTTCCCTTCGTCTATGGCGACGGGGACGGACATCTGGAGGAGCTGCCTAAATATGCGATCGCGGGCAAGTGGCATCCCGCCAAAAGGATGAGCGCGATACACCACCGCGATATCGCCACAGCAATGAAACTTGCCTTAGGCGGCGCGATGGATGGCCGCATCGTTAACATTTCCGATGAGGCGCCCACGTCGATCCACGAACTGGCGGATTTGGTGGGCGAAGCGCTAGAACCATCATCCGAGCCGCTAGAGAACCCGTGGCATCTCCATGTCGATTGTTCGCTCGCACGCAGCCTTGGCTTTCAGCCCCGCGTAAGAACCGTTTACCAGGCAGTTCAAGAGAAGCTGATGTAACGCGTATCTGCGTCGTGATGGCCCGGAGCATGTGCTTTGCTTCGCGCCCACTCGCTCTGGCAAAGGCGTCGGGCTCGTCGTGCCGACGCTGCGGACCCGGCCAGGAAGCTGTATCGTTCATGACATCAAGGGCGAGAACTGGAACCTCACGGCGGGCTTCCGAGCAAAGCACGGGCACGTTCTGCTCTTCGATCCGACCAACGCCAACTCTTCGGCCTATAACCCGCTGCTTGAAGTCCGGCAGGGCGAATGGGAAGTCCGCGACGTGCAGAACAGCCGATATTCTGGTCGATCCCGAAGGCAGCCTCGGCAAGCGCAACCATTGGGAAAAGACCAGCCACGCATTCCTGTCGGCGCGATCCTGTATGTGCTTTAGGCCGAACCCGACAAGACACTGCGGGCGATGATGGAGACGTCGCATCTGGCGAGGCCGGCGTTCATCCGTCGGCTGCGCGCGAACTATCGCTCCAAGTCAATATTTGCGGTTGATGCGCCAAATAGAGGGGGTCAGAATTCGTCCATCGTGCAAGCAAGTGTTTTCAAGTGCTCGATCATTCGTTTTGCTGCGGGGCTCAGCCAGTTATCAGGTAATCGCTGAATGCCCGTGGTTCTCTTCGGCAATACGCGCGATAGCGGGAGCGCCGTCAGACCGGGGCGGTCGCGCAGCATCGGGGTCACGGCGAAGGTCAGGGCGTCCGTCTGCTCGATGTAGGTCGCGATGAAGCCATTGGAAGTTGATCGTATCCGCGCAACCGGTGGGGTCATTCCTTCTGTCTGGAACAGTCCGTCAAGACGTTTTTGCGCGTTCACGGCCTTGTCTGGCATGACCCACGGATAGTCTAGCAAGTCGGAAAGTTCCAGTGGCCCTTTCGTTTCCAGCAGATGGCCTCGGCGCGCTATTATGGCATAGCGTGCTGAAGTGAGCGGCTCGGACAGAAGGTCGGTGAATTCCGGATCTTCGGTCAGCTCTGTAAGAATGAAGGCGACTTGGCCACGTCGTGCCAGTTCGGCGAGTTGTCGCTCGAATCCTCCGACGACACTGATCGAAACACCGGGCATTTCCTGCGTTGTAAGGCTGATCGCTCGCGGCAGAAGCCCTGTGAGCCAGATCGGGCCCGCACCGACAGCGAGTTCGGTTTCCTCGTGTTCTTGAAGGTGACGAATTTCGTGCTGTGCGTCTTCCAATTGCCGGAAAACCATTTGCGCACGGCGCACCATAACGTGACCAAACACAGTCAGGCGCATGGTCTTGGGGAGCCGTACGAACAATCGCGCGCCCACTTCTTCCTCCAGGGCAGCAAGGCCTCGGCTCAGTGCCGGCTGGGTCATGTTCAGTTGTTCGGCCGAACGGGTCATCGAACCTGTTTCGGCAATGGACAGAAGGTAGCGCAGGTTCTGAAGGTTCATGGCCTGTAATGATCAAAATGCATTACGAATGCATTGTTAATTATTTGTATTAATGAACTCCCGCATCTAGCGTTTGTCAAATCCAAGGGAGGAGAAATGATGAATCACAGCACGCTGATCCGCTTTGCGGGTATTGCCTTTTCATTCGTCGCTTTTGCCGGAGCCGCTGGTGCGCAGGATTTTCCGACGCGTCCGATCACCATGATCGAACCGTGGGAGGCCGGCACGTCAGGCGATATCACCGCACGTATCGTCGCTGAATTCGCCTCGGAAAAACTGGGCCAGCCGATCGCAGTGCAGAATATCGCCGGCGGCGGCGGCGCCAAGGCGATGCTGACACTTTCGGAAGCCGATCCGGATGGCTACACGATCGGCAATTCGTGGGTCGCCACTCAGATCATGGTGCCGACATTCGAGTCGCGCATCGGTTTCGAGCCGATGGGCTTTGACCCGATCGCGTTGATGTGGGTGAACCCGTTTACGCTCACGGTGACCGCCGATCATCCCGCCAACAACGTCGATGAGTTCGTCGAATGGGCCAAGGCGCAGGACGGTATTCTGCGTGTGGGGGTTTGCCCGGCGGTCAGCCTGCCGCACGTGGTGATGCGGCGCTTCCTCGAGGTGGCCGGAATCACAAACTACCAGCCCATTCCCGCGGATGGCTGCGAGACATCCAACATTCAGGGGCTGTTCGACGGTTCGCTCGATTTCACCACCGGGGCGCTCGGTGCCGAAAAGACCTACGGTGACAAGATCAAGTCCCTTGCGATCTTCACCGAGGAGCGCTCGCCGATCGAGCCGGAGATTCCCACAGCCAAGGAGCAGGGTTACGATCTGGACTGGGGAGCGGCGACAGCCGGCTGGTCCGGACTGGTCGCGCCCGAAGGAACCGATCCGGAACGGCTGAAAGTCCTGCAGGATGTCTTCCGCGACGTCATCAACTCGGAAGCCTTCAAGAAGAAGATGTTCGAAGGCGGCTTTACCGTCCAGTACATGGAGCCTGAGGAATTCAAGGACCTGTGGCGGGTTTCGCTCGAACGGCTGGGGCCCGCGCTGGACGATCTGAAGAAGAACTGAGTGTCGTCGCGCCGCTGCAGCCGATAGTGGCGGCGCGAAGCATGCTTCTGGCCGAGGTTTTTCCCCATGTCCACTGGTGAAATAGCTCAAACCCAGCAAACAGCCGCGACGACGCGATCGCAGGATCTCGCCGCAGTTGTTGTCGGTGCGGGTGCCTTTCTGCTCGGCCTCTGGATGGTGCTGGATATCGCGGCAATGGAAGACAATCCCATCGCCTCATTGTCCGGCGGAATTGACGCCAAGCAGTATCCCACATGGCTGGGCGTAGCGCTGATGGGGCTCGCCCTCGCCGTTGTTGTGCGCCCTGGATACCGGCTGGTCACGACCCACGGCCGGCCTGATGAGGCGCTGCCGTGGGCGCGCATCTTCAGCGTGATCGTTGCCCTGTTTCTTTGTGTTCTGGCCTTCCGCCAGCTTGGTTACATCGCTTCCACCACCTTGTTCGGCGCTGCGCTGATGACTGCCGGCGGCGCACGCCGACCTCTGCCCATCGCCGGCTTTCCATTGGCGCTAACGCTGGTGCTGTACTGGATCGTACGGTTGGTCTTCGACATTCACCTGCCCTTCGGGCGGCTCTGGTCCGGTCTGATCGGGGGGTGAGCGATATGGACGCCTTGTTTGCCGCGCTTGACCTTGCCGGCGTGGCCTCCCTGCTTCTTTCCATCGTTGTCGGCCTGGTTGTCGGCATCATATTCGGCGTGTTGCCGGGTATGGGGCCCTTGCTTGGTATTGCGCTTGCCATCCCGTTCACGTTCTTCATGGAGCCCGTACCCTCGATAGCCCTTCTGATGGGTATCTATCAGGGTGGCAATTTCGGCGGGGCGGTCACGGCAATCATGATCGGGGTGCCGGGCACGCCGATGGCGGCAGCGACGTTGCTCGACGGCTATCCCATGGCTCGCGGCGGACGCGTTTCCGACGCGCTGATATTGGCCACTCTTTCGTCGTTCTCCGGCGCCGTAATCGGCGCTCTTCTGTTGATCCTTCTGTCACCCTATCTGGCCGCCGCCGCCGCCAATTTCGGCCCCATGGAGACGATGCTGCTCGCCGCGCTCGGTCTGTCGACCGTCGCCTCGCTGACGGGGCGGTCCCTGCCGAGAGGTCTGCTCGCCGCAGCATTGGGACTGGCGGCCGCCGCGATCGGTACTGATCCGATTCTGGGGCTGCCGCGCCTGACGATGGGGCTGTCCGGTCTCGACGGTGGATTCAATCTCGTTGCGCTTCTGATGGGCCTATTCGCCGTGTCCGAGCTGCTGGCGCAGGTGGCTGAGGGCGATCATCGCAAGGCGGAGCGGGTGCGTTTGCAGTTGCGCAATGGCATCCTGGGGAACTTCATTCGCCGCTGGACGAACTGGCTGCGCTCGAGCGCGGTCGGCATCTTGATCGGTGCCATTCCGGGTATCGGCGGTGATGCCTCGGCCTATATCGCCTATCGCGTTTCGCGGGGTTTTTCCAAGGAGCCGGAAAAGTTCGGTGAGGGGGCCGACGATGGCGTGGTGGCCGCCGAATCCGCCAACAGCGCCACGACCGGAGGAGCGCTTCTGCCGATGCTCGCCATCGGTATTCCGGGGGATCCGGTGGTTGCCGCGCTGATGGGCGGTTTCCTGATACAGGGGCTTGCTCCGGGACCGCAACTGTTTCAGCAGCAACCGGAAATCGTCTATGGCGTTCTTGCCGCCTTCCTTCTGGGAGCCATGCTGCTGCTTCCAATCGCGCTCGTGATGCTGCGAGCGCTGATACGCACGCTCGCGGTTCCGAAACCCTACCTTGTCGCAGCCGTCGGCATGTTCAGTGTGCTGGGCGTGTTCATGGTGCAGCGCTACATGTTCGACCTGTGGGTATTCTTCGCCTTCGGTCTCATAGGCTACGCTCTGCGGCTGGCCGCAATTCCGCTCGCTCCCCTGATCATTGGCTATGTTCTTGGCGCGACGTTCGAGGAAGAGCTTCGCATGACGTCGCTTGTCACAGGCGGCGACTGGATCGGTTTCTTCCTGCACCGGCCTGCTTCGCAGATCATCCTGGCACTTCTGGTGTTCGTTCTCTTCACGCCCGTCGTGCAGGCGCTGCTGCGCCGTCGCGCGCTGCACAAGCTTTCCACGTCGACACGAGAGTCTCATTCATGACCGAAACCCGTCCCAATATCGTCTTCGTCATCACTGACCAGCAAAGACACGATACAATCCGCGCCATGGGCTTCCCGCACATGGATACACCCAACCTGGATGCGCTTGTGAGCGAGGGTACGGCCTTTTCGCGGATGTATGCGACATCGCCGTGTTGTGCGCCGTCCCGGGCAAGCCTCTTCACCGGGCTCTATCCGCACAATTCCGGCGTGCTGCGCAATGATGAGGTCTGGCCCTCGACATGGGTAAGCGATCTTGCGGAAGCCGGCTATCATTGCTGCAATGTGGGGAAAATGCATACCCACCCCTTCGAGGGGCCTTTCGGCTTTCACGAACGCCACGTCGTGGAGAACAAGGACCGTGCCCATCCCAACCTGCCGTTCTTCCTCGACAACTGGGACAAGGCGCTGATAGCGCGCGGCGTCGAAAAGCCCGACCGGCGAACCTATCGCCGCCGGCAGGATTACGGAACCGCGCTCGGGGCGTTTTCATGGGAGCTCGATCGCGACCTGCATTCCGATGTTTTTACCGGCCGTCTTGCCTGCCGCTGGCTCAGGGAATGGAACGGCTCGAAGCCATTCTTCCTCCAGGTGGGCTTACCCGGGCCGCATCCGCCGTATGACCCTGCACCGGAGGATTTGAAACCTTATCTCGAACGCGATCTGCCCGTACCGATCCCTTCAGACATAGAGGCACAGCCCGCAGCGCTTCAGGAACTGCAGGCGAACCACATTCGCGACGACCACGATGCGGTGCGCCATCTTGCTAACCCGACGGCGGAACAGACACGACGCCAGCGGGCCCACTACTATGCCAATGTCTCGATGATCGACGGGATCGTGGGGGATATCCGGGCCGCACTGGAAGCGCGCGGAGTGGCCGACAACACCATCATCATCTTCACGTCCGACCACGGTGATTGCCTGAACGACCACGGACACAGCCAGAAATGGACGATGTACGAGCACTCCGTCCGCGTCCCGGCAATCATTTTTGATCCACGCCGCTCCGGCGGGACCCATGTCGATCACCTCGTCTCGCTGATGGACCTGGCGCCGACCGTCCTTGAGCTGGCAGGCGTTCGCCCACCCGACTGGATGGAAGGTGTTTCGCTGACGCCATATCTGCGAGGCGAAACCGGGACGCCGCTGAGGACCGAGGTTTTCGCGGAGCTGGCACGCGACATGATCCAGAACAGTGCTGCCTTCTTTACCATGATCCGGTCGGGGCAATGGAAACTGCTGCACATCTCCGGAAGCTCCGAGGGGCAGTTGTTTGACATCGACCAGGACCCTGATGAGCTTGTCAATCTCTGGGACGACCCCGCACACGCGGATGTTCGCCTTGAGTTTACTTCACGATTACTGGAATGGCGCATCGAAAGCGGGCTGGCGGCCCAAGGCTGGCTCGGGAGGATCGCAAGCTGATGACCATCGGCTGGGATTTTTCAGTTGAAGGCAAACGTACGCTGATCACTGGTGGTCTGGGCGGCATCGGGTCTGCTCTCGCCAAGGGATTCGTTCGCCACGGCGCCGAAGTCATCGTCACCGGCCGCGCCCGAGACCACAGGTCGCCGGATGGATGCAGCTATCATGCAGTGGACCTGACGGACGAGGCCGACGTCATGAGGTTGGCGGGCCGGCCGGCGCCATTGATACGCTGATTCACTGCGCCGGGCAGATCGAGCGCGAGCGGGAAATGCAGCCCGAGGTGCCAAGCGGCGCCGATGCAACGATTTGGGAGAGTTGGTCGCGCTATCGGGCTGAAAAGTTCCCATCAACATGCACAGTCACCGGGAGGCCCTTGGGAAAGACTTCCATCAAACAGGTAAGTCCGCCGTTGTGGACGCAACGATGCGGATTTTCGAGCAAGAGACCGGCTAGCGGCGCGCCTGTTGCATTCCACCGCCAATCAATGAGGCGAAGGCTTCGACGACTTCGGCCTCGCTGCAACGCCCGCGCACCATAAGTGCCGAGAGCGCCTCGCCCGCGCCGACCAGACCGACGCAACGTCGCTCCAGGTCGGTTGGCGACAAGGTGCTGTGCGGTAGGAGCACCGAGACAAACATCTGAACGCTGTTGTCGAGCAGCTCCTGGAAAACGGCGGCCTTCTCTTCGCTTCCTGCCAACGCAGCCCCCACCGCATGAAACTCATCGGTCATATCGCCGGCACATCGGATGTAGGCGGCGGCCAGCATATCGACCGTTTCGCCGACGCTTCGTTCGCCGGTGGCCATGGCATTACGGAAAGCCTCCACCCTTTCCGCGTCGATCATCTTGTAAAGCGCGATGAGCAGCCCCGAGCGCGTGCCGAAGTGGTCGTAGGCAACGGGTTTCGAGACCCCGGCGCACGCGGCAAGATGACCGAGGGTAAGCTGGTCCGCACCCTCCTCACGAACGATCTCAAGCGCCGTGTCCAGCAACTGACGGCGCCGGTCCGGCCTGGCAAGCCTGCGGGTCGCCGATCCCCCTGTCGGATCTGTCATCTCGATCTCACGCCTCTTGCAAACCTACTTTTCGTAACTTAATGATAAAAACCTACGATTGGTAGGTTTTCATATCCCGGGCAAGGAAACTCCGCAATGTCATCACATCCCATTCTGCTCATCGGCGGTTCCGGCGTTGTCGGCCGCCGGGCGGCGCGATACCTGCGTGAGGCTCATCCCGAGGTGCCGCTGCTGATCGCGGGCCGCGATCTCGCGAAGGCAAGGAAGGCGGCGGCCGGGATCGGCAGGGCAGAAGGCGTGAGGCTCGATCTTGCCGTCGATGGTCTCGGCCTCGGGGCGCGGCCGGTCAGTGCAGTCGCCGTCTTGTTTGCGGACGAACGCATGGCCGGTCTGCGTTTCGCCCAGTCTCGCGGTGTGCCGTATATCAGCATCTCGCCGCTTCTTCAGGAGATCGGCCCTGAGGTCGGCGGTTACATCCACCGGCCCGGCGCCGCGCCCGTCGTTCTCGGCACGGAATGGCTCGTCGGCGCCACGACCGTCCCGACGCTCGAGTTCGCCAAGGCGTATGGTCGGTTGGACAGTATCTCCATCGGCGCTCTGCTCGACGACGAGGATACCGGCGGCCCGGCGCAGACCGTGGACCTGGAGCGGGTGACGAAGACCGCGCCCGCCGCTCTTGCCCGGCGCAAGGGCAGGTTTGTCTGGCGCGTCGGCGACGATGCCACGGCGACGATCCGCGCCGTCGACGGCACCAGAATGGACGCATCCGCCCTGTCGCCGAACGATGTCGTAGGCCTCGCGATGGCGACGGGCGCACCGAACGTGGAGTTCAACCTCGCGACGGGTGTCAGTTCCACGCGCCGTCGAGGCGAGCCGATGTCGACCGAGATCATCATCGACCTTGCCGGAGAGGATCACGAGGGCCGACCGCTGTGCACCCGGCATGCCGTCGTCCATCCCGAAGGCCAGTTTCCGCTGACGGGGCTCGGGGTTGCAATGGTTCTCGAACGGGCGACCGGGCTGGCCGGGGGGCCGGCTGTTCCCGCCGGCCTCTACTTTCCGTACCAGTTGCTGGACCCAGACGCCTATTTTACACGCCTCGAACAGATTGGCGGCAGGGTGCTGACGCTCGATCTCCAATAGTTAGGCATCCCCACCAAAGAGGGTGGTGTGTGGCCCGCTCCCCGAAAGCCGCGCAATGCGTTTGCGACCGCCCCCCAGGGCGAGGTCTGACGGTAAACGATTCACGCCGCCGTTCGCGGTGTCGGGCTGGCTTGCGTTGCCAAACCCTATGCCACAAAGGATCTGGCGGCTGGACGCCTCGTCCGCCTGCTCCCGGGCTGGTCGACCCTGCTTCTCGCATGGGATCTTTATTATCCGAACCGCCAGCAGCTTCCGCCCGCGTTCCGGGCCTTTCTCGATTTTTCCGCGCAGCGGTGCGTGAAGGTCCGATGCAAGGAAGTGACGGACGTCCTGTTTGATCGGACCTCATCGCCGCGACACCCCTGTGATGCATGCGCCACCTCCAGCGTGCGGTAATGAATTGCATAGCATGGCATGAGACTGGTTTTGCCAGATCGCTCCTGTTTAACTGGGAGCTCCAGCGCGCGGACGCAGCGGCCGATGCCGCGAATATCTGTCGGTTTTTGACGTCGGGGTCGGCGCCGGCCGGCGTCCGGGTGCCGGGAGCATAGCTGGATGGCGCGAGGGCTATTATTCGCCGCGATCGGCCGAAACGGCAACTTCACGCTGCGCCTGCAGGGACGCAAGTCGATCAGCCAGCGCCTTCGAAATGGAATCGTAGGCAATGCTGCCCAAGGTGAGACGCAGCGCCGGCTTTTCGCTGTCAGCGGCCGTAATGATGGCGTCTACAGTCCGTGCCGCATCACCCTTGATATCGAAGCTTCCGCTGTCGATGGCGCGCCGCACCTCTCCGGCGGGCGTGTCCTCGTACACCTCCATCGATGCTGGGCGAACAAGGCTGGCACCGAAGTTGGTCGCCGTCGGACCGGGCTCGGCGATGAGGAAGTCGATCCCAAAAGGGGCGACTTCCTGAGCGACGGATTCGACGAAGCCCTCAATGCCCCATTTGGTGGCGTGATACAGGCTGAAATTGGGGTAGGCGATCTGTCCGCCTTCCGATGAGACCTGAACCACACGTCCGCCGCCTTGCCGCCGCAGATGCGGCAGGGCTGCACGGACGATCTGTATGGAACCGGTCAGGTTGGTGGCAATCTGATGCTCGATCTGTTCGTCGGTGAGTTCTTCCGCTGCTCCGAACAATCCATAGCCAGCATTGCTGACGAGGACGTCGATCCGGCCCATCTGCGCGAATGCTTCGTCCATCACATTTCGCACGCGCCCGAAATCGGTAACGTCGAGCTTCAGAACTGCAATGTTCGCGCCATGCTGCTGCTCAAGATCGCCAAGGGCATCCTCTCGCCGCACTGTTGCTACGACACGATCTCCTCGCGCCAGTAATCGGCTCGCCATCTCCCGGCCCAACCCTGAGGACGCCCCGGTAATCAACCATGTTTTGCTCATATGACACTCCTTTCATGAGATCGGTCATGATGTAGGGCGACATAATTCGTGCAATAAGACCGCTATTGTTGCATGAATAGGTGAAGGAGATTCACCAATGAGAAAGCCATCGCTGGCTGACCTGGAAGCGTTCACGGTCGTGGCCACCGAGCGCAGCTTTCGGCGTGCCGCCGATCTGCTGGGCGTCTCGCGATCCGCGCTCAGTCACCGCATGAGGAAGCTGGAAGAGCAAGTGGGGCTGCGGCTTCTGAACCGGACAACCCGCAGTGTTTCACCAACCGATGCGGGATCTCGACTACTCGGCCGGATCGGTCCGGTTCTCAGAAACCTCGACTCGGCGCTCGATACGCTCGCGGTTGACCGCGGTAGCCCCAGTGGTGTGTTGCGGATTAATGCCGACAGAGGTGCCGCTCGACTAATGCTGCGCCATATCATGCCGACATATCTGGAGAGATACCCCGATGTCGAACTCGATCTGGTCAGCGAAGGGCGTCTTGTCGACATCGTGGACCGGGGGTTCGATGCGGGCATCCGGCTCGCTGAGGCGGTGCCCCAAGACATGATCGCGGTAAGGATCAGTGACGATCTCCGCTTCCTCACCGTCGCCTCACCGGACTATGTCAGCCGTTTCGGCAAACCGGTTGTTCCCGATGATCTGCTTAGGCATGGCTGCATTCGTCAGCGCCTGCCAAGTGGCAAGCGCTACCGATGGGAATTCGAGAAGCACGGGCAGGAAATCGCTATCGATCCCCCAGGCGCACTGACGCTCAATGACAATGACCTCATGATCGAAGCGGCAACCCGCGGATTGGGCATCGCCTATGTGCCTGAAACCGCTGCCCACGATTCCCTCGCTGCAGGTCGCCTGACAGCGATACTTGAAGACTGGTGCCCGCCATCCTCCGGCTTGATGCTGTACTATCCCGGACACCGTCACGTGCCTGCGGCACTGCGCGCCCTAATCGACTTGTTGAAGGAACCCGACACGAAGGCGGCCTTGCTTTCCGGCCCCAGGTAGCGGAGCGCTGGCCGTCCCGAGTATGCCTCGCCAATGCGTTTTCTGCGCAGTGTTCAGGCGGATCAAGGGATGCACGCTAAATGCGGGCACTCACCTTGGAGGACAAACGGGCTGCGTTTCTGCGCCGTGGGTTGCACACACGCCGCAACGCGCACCGATCTCGGCAAGCGTGATGTCCGGCGTCTCCTCGATGAGGCCGAGCATGAAGGCCTCATGCGCGTCGAGCTTCGAACGCGACGGCTGGCCTTGTTTGCGCGCTTGTGTCTCGCCGGTCTCGCGATAGCGGCGATACCAGTTCCCGGCCGTCGAAATCCCGATCCGGAAGCGCCGCGCCGCCTCCCGCGTCGACACACCATCTTCAATGGCCGCAATCACGCGCCCGCGAAGGTCAGCGCTCAAGCTCCTGGTCATCATCACCTCCCGCAAATCACCAGGAGAAATGAATCAGACAAAACCTATCGCCTGAATCCCGAAACCGACTCCGCCTTCTTCGAAGAGGCTCTAACTCAATGAGTTGGCGGCATTTTGATTCGGAAGGCTGCGCGCGGCAACCTTCTCCCGGTGACCTGCTCCCGGCGTTGTAGCTGTCTATAGTTAGCCCTGTTCACGTCACCAGTGTTCGCAATCTTTTTTTGGCTGAAGGCGTCGATTTGGTAGGGGGCATGCGCGCCCACTCATGGTCGAGCACGCCATGTCAAACGGCTTTGGCTTCGGCGGACTCAGCGCAAGCGCGATCTTCAGGCATCGGACCTGATGCTGAACGTGACGCTGATTTGTTGCATCGCGTTGCGAGTTACCCGCTATCTGGATTGATACATCTGTTGCTTTTCATATCTCCAATGATACGGTCTTTTCATGCAAGATGACCGGTCACCGAACCGACCCTGGCTACTTCTGATCCACCAGCTGCCCAGCAAGCCGGCCTATTTGCGCGTCAAGATCTGGCGCCGGCTCCAGGGCATCGGCGCTGTCGCCGTCAAGAGCACCGTCTACGCGCTGCCGGCGACCGCCGAGACGCGGGAGGATTTCGCGTGGCTCCTGAAGGAGATCGTCGAGGGCGGCGGCGAGGCGATGGTCTGCGAGGCGCTCCTGATCGACGGTCTTTCGGATGACCAGGCGCGGGCGCTGTTCGATATGGCGCGCGATGCCGACTATGAGGCGATCGCGAACGAAGCCCGGGCGCTCGCTGCGGCGCTAGATGCTGCGGGGGGCAGCGGGGAGAAGACGGAAGCGCACGCCCAGGTCCGGCGCCTGCGCAAGCGGCTGGCTGATATCACGGCGATCGACTTCTTCGGCGCGACCGGCCGCCTCACCGCGGAAGGTTCCATCGCTGAATTCGAGAGCCGGCTCGCAGCGGACGAGGGCATGGACGCCGCAAAGGCGCAGGCTGTGCTGACGGCGGAGGACCTCAAAGGCCGTATCTGGGTCACGCGCAAGGGCGTCCACATCGACCGCATCGCTTGCAGCTGGCTGATCCGCCGCTTCATCGACGTCGATGCCGTGATCCGCTTCGTGCCGGGCAAGGGCTATGTCCCCAAGCCGGGTGAGCTGCGCTTCGACATGTTCGAAGGCGAGTTCACCCACGAGGGTGACCGATGCAGCTTCGAGGTACTGCTCGCCCGCACCGGCCTCGACGACCCGGGCCTTCAGGCGATCGCCGAAATCGTTCACGACATCGACTTGAAAGACGGCAAGTTTGCGCGCGAGGAAGCGACCGGCATCGCCCATCTGATCGCCGGCATCGCCCTGGCGCACGCTAACGACGAGGAGCGCATCGCTCAAGGAGTGCCCGTCTTCGACAACCTCTATCAATATTTCCGCAAGAAGCGCCGGTGACGCGCAGGGGGTGGATCCATGGACAGAAATGCAAGCGACGACATACAAGCGATCCAGCGCAACACCGCGCCGGACCACGGCATCCCCTTCGCCGAGGCGGTGCGCGTGTGGGCACGGGTGGCGGCGCTCAGCTTCGGCGGTCCGGCCGGGCAGATCGCCGTGATGCACAGGATCATCGTCGAGGAGAAGCGCTGGATCGGCGAGACGCGCTTCCTGCACGCGCTCAACTACTGCATGCTCCTGCCGGGACCGGAGGCGCAGCAGCTCGCCGTTTACATCGGCTGGCTCCTTCACAAGACCAAAGGCGGGCTCGTCGCCGGCACGCTGTTCGTGCTGCCGGGTGTCGTTGCCATCATGGGCCTGAGCTGGATTTATGCGCTCTTCGGCAATGTCGGCGTGGTCGAGGCACTGTTCTTCGGGCTGAAGGCGGCGGTGCTCGCCATCGTGCTGCAGGCCGTCGTCCGGGTCGGTAGCCGTGCGCTCAAGAACAACGTCATGGTGTCGCTCGCCGCGGCCGCCTTCATCGCCATCTTCTTTTTCCACGTGCCGTTCCCGCTCATCATCCTGACGGCGGCCCTCATCGGCTTTGCCGGCGCGCGCGCGGGCCTCGCGCCCTTTCTCGCCGCCAATGGTCACGGCAAGGTGGGTGACAGGCAGGTCGCCGACGCGGAGAGCGCCCTTGGCGAGACGATCCCGGCGCACGCCCGGCCTTCAGTCGGCTGGGCGCTGAGGATCGCAGGCGCGTTTCTCATCCTGTGGCTTACACCGGTCATCGCCCTCGTCGTCGCCTTTGGCAGTGGCAACGTCTTTGCCGATATCGCCGTCTTCTTCTCCAAGATGGCCGTGGTGACCTTCGGCGGGGCCTATGCCGTTCTCGCCTATGTCGCGCAGCAGGCGGTGGAGACCTATCAGTGGCTCCAGCCCGGCGAGATGCTGGACGGGCTCGGTCTGGCGGAGACCACGCCGGGGCCGCTCATCATGGTTACACAGTTCGTCGGCTTCATGGGCGCCTTCCGCGCGCCGGGCTCGCTCGATCCGCTGCTGGCCGGCACCCTCGGCGGGCTTCTGACCACCTGGGTCACCTTCACCCCCTGCTTCCTGTGGATCTTTCTCGGTGCGCCCTATGTCGAGGCGCTGAGGAGCAACAGGGCGCTGTCGGCCGCACTGGCGACGATCACAGCGGCCGTCGTCGGTGTCATCCTCAATCTTGCGGTGTGGTTCGGGCTGCATGTGCTCTTCGGGGAGCTCGTCAATGTGAGCGGTTTCGGTATGAGCGTCGATGCGCCAGTGCTGAGCTCGGTCAATGTTGCCTCGCTCGTGCTCACCCTCGGCGCGCTGATCGCCGTGTTCCGCTTCAAGGTCGGCATGCTGCCGGTGCTCGCCGCCTGCTCCCTGGCGGGGCTGCTTTATGGGCTCATCTGACGCTGGAAGAACGGACATTCGGCCGCGCCCGCGGCTCGACCCGGCGACGGCCTCCTCGCCATGCTCTTGCCCCGGCAGCGGCCGGTTTTGGGGGGCGGACAGCGCATTGCTGCCCGCCTTTGGTCAGAAGTTCGCAAGGGCTAACAGATTACATCCGATACCTTGCTACGGGTCGAGCCGCCGGTCAGCCGGCACGCTCGATGCCGGTTGCGTCGAACACCCAGATCCACTCGTCGCTGTTGTGACGGTCGTCTGTGCTCGAGGGGTTTTGGGAGTTCCAGCTGACGTGAACCCGCTGGCCCGCCGCCAGGCCGGAAAGATCGACATGGGTAGGCAGCCGATAGGCATCGCCGTCCCGGATTCGAACGGTGTTCGTTTTGGTGTTCACGCTCTCGATTACACCGGTGCTCGTGAATGTACCGGCGGAGGCAATCGAGGCAGCGCCCATCACGGAAGCGGCAACAGCCGCGGCAAGAAACTTGCGCATTTCAAAACTCCTATTCTTTCGCGTTCAGAGACGGACAAGCCAGTACCCCTGGAACCTTCTTCCGCATCGTCGTCCGGTCCCTTGAGCGGGCTTGTTCTCCGCGATCATCAATACTGCGCGCGCCGATCAGGAGCTTGCCAACGGGTGTTCAAGATTTGCACGATCCTGCAGGATGCGCCAATGCCTGCCTGAGGGGCTGTCAGCCCAAGAGCCCCTGATCCTCAACACGTCACAATGGCGTGGACACTATCTTGGAATGATACGCGTGTCCGTATGCATGCGGCTCTGTATTGTCCCCGCGGGCGGTCAGCTTGCCCAAGAATCCAGAAAACTTGCCTGATCCTGCATCGCCGGTGATTTCCACGTGTTTCGACACTAAGTTCGGCTCTGGTTTCAGGAGAGATCACATGAACCGCTCTACAAAAGATCACATTGAATCCCTCAAAGAGGCAGTTGAGGTTTACGCCGCTCGTCACGCCAACAGCGATGGCCTGGCAATGACGCCGGTGCCGGGGCTCATGATGAAATGCGTCAAAATGCCAAGCGGCGGCCGACATTCGGTTTATCGGCCGCTGGTTTGCGTGATTTTGCAGGGTGCCAAGCGAATGACCGTGGGCCGGGAGGAGCGGGTCTTTTTTGCCGGTCAGTCCGCCATCGTGAGCGCGGACATGCCGGTGACCGGACAGATCATGACGGCGAGCCAAGATGAGCCTTTTCTCGCAGTTGCCATAGAACTCGAGATCGCGACCCTGCGCGAACTTGCGGCGCAGCTGGGCGACGTCCGCTCGCACCATCCTTCCGAGACAGGCAACTTGTTTGCCGTAGATACGGAAACCGCGACGCTGGACAGTATATGGCGACTGATGCAATTGATGGATCGACCCGCCGCAGTGCCGCTGCTTCGTCCCGGAATCATGCGGGAGCTGCACTATTGGCTTTTATCGGGGCCGCACGGTGCCGCCTTGCGGACACTTGCTGATCCGCATAGCCATGCCGGTCGACTTGCAGCGGCCATCGCGATCCTGAGAGCGGAGTATCGCGACCGATTGTCGATCGAGCGTCTTGCAGCGGCGGCGGCGATGAGCCTCACCGCCTTTCATAAGTATTTCAAGCAGATGACCTCGTTGACTCCGGGCCAGTATCAGAAGCGTCTTCGTCTCGTCGAGGCACGCCGCTTGATGCTTGACGAAGGTCTCTCAGCGACGAGCGCCGCATTCGAGGTGGGCTATGAAAGTGTGTCGCAGTTCACGCGCGACTACGCCCGCCTGTTCAATGCACCCCCGAAACGCGATACCCTTCGTCTCCAAGCGGCATCCCGCTGGATCAGCGAGGAAATGCGGAAAGGCGAACAGGCGAACGCCGCCTAGATGCGGCCTTTCAACAGGTCGCGACGCGCTTCAAACCAGAATGGCCGGCTCGCGCGGATAGCGCGAGCCGAACCGATTATCGCTTCTTATCGACCACGCCGTCCCGGTACAGGACCATGCCGGCATGGTAGAGGACGCCATCGACAAAGTCGCCGTCCGCCGTGAAACCGGTATCGTCCCAGTAATCGATGTGATCGCCTGTGATCTCGTATCGACCCTGATAGGCTTTCTCACGCGTTCCGCGCGCTTCGACATAGCGGCCGTTCGGACGCAATTCATGCCGAATGTAGCCGTCCTCGGTGAGCCACATGCCGACATAGGGATGGCTTTGCACCGCCCCGCTGGCAGGAATCTGATCTGCTTTCACTTGAGCAACTCCTTCCGACAGGAATATTGCGCTGGAGCCCACGAGAAGGAGGGCAGCCGATACCCATGAACGTCTCATCGAACCACTCCTACTGAGGCCTTGAGCGTCTCGGCAAGAAACCCGCATCCGCTCCAGGGCCGGGCGGTGGCGCGGCTAAGGTGGCGGGAATACCACTTCATGAAGTGTTTCCCTAAGTGGTCGCCGTGGGACGAATGACGATCTCGTTGACATCGACGTCCTGCGGCTGCTCGATCGCGTAGCGGACGGCGCGCGCGATGGCATCGGGCTGCAGGGCGATGGCCCGGTAGGTCTTCATCGCCTCGGCGGCGACCGGATCGGTAATCGTCGATGCCAGTTCACTCTCCACCACGCCGGGGTGGATGCAGGTGACGCGCAGCTTGTCGTTTTCCTGCCGCAACCCGTCAGAGATTGCACGGACGGCGGATTTCGTGGCGCAATAGACGGCGGCCGTCGGTACGACGCTCAAGGCGCCGACCGAGGCGATGTTGATGATGTGGCCCGCTTCCCGTTTCGTCATCTCGGGCAGCACAGCGGCGATACCGTTCAGTACGCCCTTGATGTTGACGTCGACCATTTGGTCCCATTCGTCGACCTTCATCGAACTCATGAGGGACAGCGGCATGATGCCCGCATTGTTGATAAGCACATCGACGTGTCCCCAGGCGGTTCGAGCCGCGTCGGCAAAGGCGCGGACGCTGTCGCGGTCCGTTACGTCCAGAGCATGGGTGAGGACCGTGCCGCCGCGTTCCTCGATCCTTGAGGCGGCGTCTTGAAGCCGGTCCATGCGCCGGGCGCCCAACATGACCTTTGCTCCGGCGCTGCCGAGTTCGAGCGCGATCCCTGCGCCGATACCGCTGGATGCACCGGTGATTAGAACGACTTTGTCGGAAAGCATCATTGTCTCCATTCCAGGTGTTGAAGCGAGCGTCTCCACGTGGAGCCGCAGCCGCAAACATTGGCGAATGGAGGGGGCAGCGGTAGAATGGCTCTCCGGATTTCTTGCACGATTCTCCAATAGTCATAGATTGAGCTTGCAAAGAGGGAGTCGTCTGGAAAGGATCGTGTATGCGGAACCTTGCCGAACTCACAGGTCTCATCGAGCGCCATGCGCCGACCGACGGGATAACCGCGACACGACTTCCACGGGTCGCACTCTTGCGCTCGAGCGCTCCAACCGAGCCATTGCACACGATGTACGAGCCGTCCGTCTGTTTTGTCGCACAGGGGCGGAAGCGTGCGCATCTTGAGGGCGTCGAATATCTTTACCAGGCGTCCGAATATCTCATCGTGGGCGTCGATCTGCCGGTCATCGGGGCCGTCATCGAAGCAAGCCCGGGCGCGCCCTATCTCTGCTTCAAGCTGCAACTGGATCGAAGCGTGCTCGTCGACATGCTGCCTGACGCACAGCCGGAACGATCCGGTCCGCCGATCTCGGTCGCGGCGGCGACGCCGGAACTGATCGATGTGGCCGCGCGCATGCTGCGATTGCTGGATGCTCCCGACGACATCGAGGCTCTGGCGCCCCTGATCGAGCGAGAAATCATGCACCGGTTGCTGAACGGACCGCAAGGGACGGTCCTGCGCCAGATCGTGGTCGTTGAAAGCCGACTTTCGCGAATCCGGGACGCTATTCAGTATCTCACGGAGCATTTCCACGAGACGTTCTCGGTCGAAGAGCTGGCGGTGAGGGTGGGCATGAGTCCGTCATCCTTCTACGAACAATTCCGCCAGACGACGATGATGACTCCGCTTCAGTTCCGCAATCATCTGCGCCTTCAAGAGGTTCGCAGGCTCATGCTGAGCGAGGGGGTGACTGCGGCCGAAGCCGGATTTCGCGTCGGATACGAAAGCCCGTCGCAGCTCAGCCGCGACTATGCCCGGATACACGGGATGCCGCCGAAGCAGGACGTCGCGCGGCTGAAGCGGCTGCTGCCCGCCGAGGTGGCCGTCGATGCAGCGCTGTGACGGCTGTCAGCTACACCAGCGCGCTTGTTCCGGCCGTCTGGCCGTCTTCAACGATGGTCGATTTGCCCTGCATGCGCAGAGCGTCGCGCTTCGGCGGCGCCCGGAACAGCCGGCCGTATTCGCGGGTGAATTGCGAGACGCTCTCGTAGCCTACCTCGAACGCGGCGCTGCTTGCCGAAAGGCCTTCGTCGAGCATGAGGCGGCGTGCCTCGATGAGACGAAGCCGTTTCTGGTACTGCCCCGGCGTCAGCGACGTCATGTGCTTGAAGTGCTTGTGAAAGGCGGTGAGGCTCATCGCCGCCGCGTCTGCCAGCCGCTCGACAGGCACACGCGATCGATATTCGGTCCTTAGGATCGCGATGGCCGCGGCGAGACGGCTCGCGTGGCTGTCGGGGTCCGCATGCGCCCGCAAGGCGGCGCCGTGCGGTCCCGACAGGAGCCAATAGTGCAACTCCTGCATGATCCCGGGGCGCAGCAGCGGCGTTGCCTCAGGCCGGTCCAGCAGGCTCATGAGCCGCGCAGCACAGTCCAGCACCGCGGCTTCGCTGTCCTGGGCGAACAGGGTGCGTATGTCCGACGGGCGCTGCAGGTGGGCACCACCCATATGTGCCGTCAGTTCGCGCAGGATCGTCACCTCCAGCTCGACCGCGATCGCCAGATAGGGCTCGGCCCGGCTCGTCTGCACGATCCGCCCGAGGACGGGCATGTCGGCGTTGACGATCACCGACTGCCCGGCGCAAAAGACGCGCTCCTGATTCCCAACGACCATGCGCTTGGCGCCCTGCAGGACGAAGCAAACCAGCGGCCTGTAGATCGAATGCAGGTCGCCGGGCGGTGCCTCGACACACATCATTCGCAGGCCCGGCACCGGCGTCAGCGCTAGGCCGTCACGGTTCGCATGGCGGCTGGCATAGGCCCGAACGGCCTGTTTGAGCGTGTCCATGTACTTCCTCCTGCACTTCAGTGCGAAATTAGCATGGCGGCCGGCAGATGCCAGAAGGCATGCACGATGAGGCAAGTTTTGCGCAGATGTTGGCAAGCTTCATCGTCGCTGCGCCGGTAGGAAAGAAGGCGTCGAAATCACAACTCGGCCACGGCGCTTTAGAGTGCGACTTCTGTGCCGAGCCGCCTTGGCAGATGGAGTTTTATCCAATGAAAACGACAGGCAATACGATCCTCATCACCGGGGGCGGATCCGGCATCGGCCGGGAACTCGCCCTGCGCTTCAACGAGCTTGGCAACAAGGTGGTCGTCGCGGGTCGGCGCATCGACGCGCTGGAGGAGACGGTTGCCGGCCGGCATGACATGCACGCGATGGTCCTCGACGTTGGGGATCCGCAGGCGATCAGGGCCTTTGCCGAACGTGTCGTCGCCGAACATCCGGACCTCAACGTCCTGATCAACAATGCCGGCATCATGCGGCGCGAGGACCTGACCAGGAGCCGCGACCTCAGCGATTCCGAGCAGACCATCGTCGCCAACCTGCTTGGCCCGATCCGGCTGACGAACGCGCTGACCGACCATCTGGCAGGCCAGCCGGATGCGGCGATCGTGAACGTATCGTCCGGTCTGGCCTTCGTTCCGCTCAGCGCCACGCCGACCTACAACGCCACCAAGGCGGCGCTTCATTCCTATACGGTGTCCTTGCGCGAGCAGTTGAAGGGCAAGATCGAGATCATCGAGCTGGTCCCACCCGCGGTGCAGACCGAATTGACCCCCGGCCAATCGACACGTGACGGCTACATGCCGTTGGGCGACTTCATCGACGAGGTCATGGCGCTGTTCCACGAAGAGTCGACGCCCAAGGAGATCCTGGTGGAACGGGTGGATTTCCTGCGCTGGGCGGAGCGGGACGGACACTTCGACCAGGCGGTCGAGATGCTCAGCACCCACTGAGCGGAAGCGCGTGCCACGGCGCACGGCCGGCAGACCAGCAATGTCGCGATCCGCGCATCAATCGGTCCGGGGTCAAGGGGTTGGGCGAGGTCGTTCTTGTCGGCGTGGCGCCGGCGATCACCAATGCGGTCTATCACGCAACCGGGGTGCGCGCACGCCACCTGCCGGTCCGCATCGAAGACCTGATCTAGTCGCGGATTGAGGGATCTCCTCTTGTCCCTGTCTTTGAAGCGCCAGATCGTCGGTCCTGCGGGATCCGCCCGGGACTAGCCGGACGGGCATCGCGTCGGCCTCACGCGCCGTTGCGGTGGCCGGGGGCACACCGTTGCATCAGGGCCAACGGCGCAGCAATCCTCTCTATCGCGCGCGCAGCCGCTTGATGTGATCTACGATCAGCCTGTGATCATAGGGCTTTGCGAGATGAGGTCCTTCCTCACAAAGATCTCCGGCCGTATCGGCAATGCGTTCTACGGCGCTGGCGAGCAGAATCTTCACCTCGGGCATGGATTTGCGGATCCAATGCGACAGGTCGAAACCGCTGATTTCGCCAGGAAGCTCGATGTCGGACAGAACGATATCAATGGTAAAGTCCGGATGCTGGAGCGCCTGGATGGCTTCCGTTCCAGTGCCTGCCTCGACCACGCGGAAGCCGCAGTGGCGTAGATACTCGGCGATCACAGTTCGGGTTATCACATCGCCGTCGACGATGAGGATCGACACGGCTGGACCTTCTTTTTCCATCAGCCATCCCGCTTTGCCGGGTTTGCATCGATCATTTCCATTATCGCTCTTGCCAGCTGATTACTGGGGGTCGGCTTTGAAAAGAAGAGATCGATGAGATGCTTGTGTTCGTCCTTTGGCTCCAGATGACCCGACATGACGACAACCCTCACGCCCGGTCGTTCCTGTTTCACGGCCCGCGCCACATCAAGGCCATCGCGATTGCCAGGCATCCGTACATCGGTCACGACGAGGTCTATGCGAGCAGTAGACCTCAGGACGTCGATCGCCTCGTCGGCGCTTCCGGCCTCAATCACCTGGCAACCCAATAGCCTGAGTTCCTCGGCGATGTCGAACCGGATAAAAGGTTCATCCTCCGCCAAAAGCACTACGTTCTTGTCCGCTTGGACTCCACGCCAGGGGTTGGATTTAGCAGCCATCGGCAGCATTCTGGCATGAGATTATCGTGATGCCCATTGTCGCCCCTTGTTTCCCTTATTCGAAAACGAACTTTTCTCGGGCAATCTGGTTCCTTATTTTTTTGAAATAAATCAGCAGTATCTCCGAGCCAGCGGCTCGGAGGCCCGCTACGCTCATGTCGCCCACAATACCCGGTTGCCACTTTAGCAGCGTTCCAATTCACCTACGCTGCTGCCCTGCCTCGTTTTCGCAGCAGGCGGTGATCGCCACCTTGCCGCCTTCCCGACGGTATGCAGCTGCATCGGAGATGTGATCCACGGCACGGCGCTTGCGGCCGGAGCGTCAACGGAGGACGGCGACGGCTCGGGTCGCCGGCTCAGCCTTTTGGGGGTTCGGCATCGCCGGTGGTTCGGTCGGGCGCGGTGACAGTAACGCCTTTTGCTGCCGCGACGACGGTTCGCCGTAGCCAAACGTGCCTGGGCTCGTCCTGATGGCGTGCGTGCCAGGCCAGGCTCATCGTGACGCGGCCGAGGTCGACAGGCGGGGGCACGGTGACGAAACGCCCCATCCCGGCCGCCGTCAATGCTAGGCTCGACGGGAGGGTCATGATCAGGTCGGAGCGCCCGGCGATTTCCACTGCGGCAAGGAAGTTCGGCACGCGCACGTTGACCCGTCGCCGGCGCCCCATGCCGGCAAGCGCAACATCGACGGGAGCCGGGCCCACGCCGGTGATGCTTACCACAATATGGCCGAGTTCGAGATATCGTCCGAGGGTGAGCTTCCCCTTGGCGGCCGGATGTCCGGCACGCATCAGCGTGACGAAGCCATCCTCATAAAGGCCACGCCGGCGGATGCCCGCAGGCGCCTCACCGATCACGCCGACGATCGCATCCACGGCATCGCTTTGCAATGCTTCGAACAGTGATGTACCGGGCGGCTGGATGTCGAGGTCGAGTGCGGGCGCCTCGGCGGCGAGATGGCTGAGCAGACGGGGAGCCAGCGCCGCAGCCTCTAGATCGGCCATAAGCAGTCGCACGTGCCCCGTAGCGGCCGCCGGGTCGAATGGTCTTGCCTCCAGCATATCACTGATACCCGCCAGCATGCTGCGGAGCGTCGGGCGGATTTCCTCGGCACGGGCGGTGAGGATGTAGCCGTTCCGCCCGTCGACCAGCAGCGCGTCTGCAAAGAGCGTGCGCAATCGGGCAAGCGCGCGGCTGACGGCAGGCTGGCTCATGCCGAGACGTCCGGCCGCTCGGGTCACGCTTCTTTCCTCGAGAAGCGCGTGCAGCGTCACCAGCAGGTTCAAATCAACTTGGCGTAAATCCACTTCATGCATGATGACTATATATCTCATGCATTGGACGCATGAAAAGCGGAGATGTATCGAGTCCGCATCGAAGATGCCTACAGCCAGCGGGAAAGGATGAGGTCATGCATGTGGTTTTCGGAGCGAGTGGCAGGGCAGGCGGGGAAACGGCGCGTGCACTGATCGAGTGTGGCGAACCTGTGCGCGTCGCCGTGCGCCGCCCGGAACAGGGAGTCCCGTGGAAGGCGCTCGGCGCGCAGGTCGCAGTCGCCGACCTCGGCGATGCGGATACAGTTACTGCCGCGCTGACCGGCGCGACGGCCGCGTTCCTGCTCAACCCGCCGCCAATGGCCGGCGATCCCTTCGCACAAGCGGCAAAAACAGGCGCAGTGCTTGCTGAGGCGGTCCGGCGCGCGGGCCTGTCGAGGGCAGTCGTCCTGTCGTCGATCGGCGCGCAACACGTCTCGGGCTTTGGCGCCGTTTCCACATTGCACCGGCTGGAGACGGCGCTGACTGGAGTCGTTCCGGCGGCGACCTTCCTGCGATCCGGCTATTTCGCGGAGACCTGGACGGAGGTCGCCGATCCGGCGATAGCCGAAGGTATCCTGCCGACATTTCTCGACCCCGAGCAGAAGATCCCGATGGTGAGCACGATAGATGTCGGGGATGCGGCAGCCCGGCTCATGTGCGAAAACTGGACGGGAACGCGTATTGTCGAACTGTCCGGCCCCGAGGATTGGAGCGCGAGAGACGTGGCGACCGCCTTTGCGGACATTCTCGGTCACACCGTCCAGCCGACGCTCGTGCCGCCGGAGCGGCGTGCGGCGGTTCTGGCCGAGGCGGGGCTACCCACAGACGTCGCCGACGTACTGCTCGGTATGTATGACGGGATCGCGAATGGCCGCTTCGTGCGCCAGGACGGCAACGAGCACTGGCGCGGAAAGATCTCACTGACAACTGCGGTCGAGCGCATTGTCGCCAAGGTTCGTACGGCTGGCTGAACGCGGGATGGAGGTATCGATGCGACCGTGATGATGGCCGGAAGAAGCTCCCGCCATCAAGGCGGATCTAGCGCCATAAAGACGACCCGCAAGCTAGGGCTCAGATCCAGTTCCGGCTTGAGGATCAACCTTGTTGCCCACCGTGGGTTCGCCATAACACCCCTCGAACGGGCGGGCGGTATGTCGTTGCGGGAAAAGGTGGCCAACGGTATGGTTCCACACAGGTCCACTGTCTCGGAAGTTCATGGAGCCAATTCTCGATTTTGCCATAAACCTTCCGGAAAAAGGTTCGCGCGAACTTTTGCGATCGCTGCACCGGCAATTGCGTGCCGCGATTGTCGACGGGCGGCTTCAGGCCGGGCTTCGATTGCCGCCGACGCGTGCGCTGGCGAGGGGTCTCGGCATATCGCGCAACACCGCGATTGCCGCCTACGACATGCTTCTGAGTGAAGGCTACGTAGAGGGACGGAAGGGGGCGGGTACTTTCGTCGCCGATGTGCGCCCGCGGCTCGAGCCCCTGAAGGCTTCGCTGGGGGCCGACCCAGTCGCCGACAGGCGGCTGGCTCCCACCTGGCGCGGCTGGCGACCGCTCGCCGAAACGTGCAGCGGAGAAACCTATCGCTACGATTTCGTGGCCGGTATGCCCGATTCCGAATTTCCGTTCGATATCTGGCAGCGGCTTTCGACGCGGGCGTCGCGCGCCGTCGCCAGGAGCCCCATCAAGGAACACGATCCGGCTGGCGAACCGCCGCTGCGCCAGGCTATTGCCAGCCACATCTCATTCGTTCGCGCGGTCGCATGCCAGCCGGACGACATTGTGGTGACGGCCGGCGCAAGGCAGGCGATCGATCTCATCGCACGCATTCTGGTGACGCCCGGCGAGACCGAGGTCGCTCTTGAAGATCCGGGATATGGACCGACACGCCGGTCGTTCGTGGCGGCGGGTGCGAAGATCCTCTCCGTCCCCGTGGATGAGGAAGGGCTCTTGGTGGAGCGGTTGCCGCCGAGCACGCGT
Source organism: Chelativorans sp. M5D2P16 (assembly GCF_034427935.1). Lineage (NCBI taxonomy): Bacteria > Pseudomonadati > Pseudomonadota > Alphaproteobacteria > Hyphomicrobiales > Phyllobacteriaceae > Chelativorans > Chelativorans sp. M5D2P16. The sequence goes on from NZ_JAXQNM010000039.1 coordinate 52,886, forward strand.
GTCATCTGCGTGACGCCCTCGCACCAGTTCCCCCTCGGCGTCGCCATGTCGGCACGCCGACGCGCAGCACTGCTCGACTTCGCCGAGAGCTTCGGTGCCGTGATCGTCGAGGACGACTACGACAGCGAGTTTCGTCACGGCGGCATGCCGCTCGACGCGCTGCAGACGCTCGACCGCTCGGGCTCGGTCTTTTATGTCGGAACGTTCTCAAAGAGCATGTTCCCCGCGCTCAGGATGGGCTTCGTCGTCGTGCCGGAATGGGCGCGCTATGCGCTCACCCTCGCCAAGCAGATGAGTGACTGGCACAGCCCGCTCATCAATCAGCTCGCGCTCGCGGACTTCATCGCCGAAGGCCATCTGGCGCGCCACGTCCGCAAGATGCGCAGGGTCTATTCGGCAAGGTATGAGGCGCTGCGCGCTGCCCTGAACAGCCATATCGGCGATCGTTTGCGCCCGTTCCGCGCCCATGCCGGTGTCCATCTCGCTGCCGAGTTGACTGTGCCCGGTGATGAACAGGCGGTCGTTGCCAGGGCAGCGACCAGGCGCATAAGGGTCGAGGATATCGCGCGCTATGCCACGCGCGACATCGTGCAGAAAGGCTTCGTATTCGGCTTCGGCATGATCGAAGTGCAGGACATAGAGCCGGCAATCGCCGAGTTGTCGGACATCGGTTTCGGTAGTTCATAAGCGGGAGTGAGGCCAGGACATCTTGGCCTTTCCGGCCGTTTGCGCTGTGATGGTCAGGCACGGGACGGCCCGCGGCGGCATCGGCTGGGTCCGAACGATCCCCACAGTCGCAAGAGGATTGCGAGCGCGAGGGCTGATGATCGATTCTGCGAACGACGGCTGAGCGGCGGGCGGGATTTTTTCGGCGACCGCGTCACAATCTCAATCCCCGGATCGTCAAGGCCAGGGATGAAGCCCATTCCCGAAGGAGAAGGAGCGAGGGCGATGGTGTTCAAGAATCGAACGGCGCGATCACGCTTCACAGCGGGCGCAGGATCGGGCGTCGAGGCGTCATACATTCGCCTCTTCGAGGAGGCGCGCCCGCGGCTCCTCGGCATCGCCTACAGAATTCTCGGCTCGCGCGCGGAAGCGGAAGATGCCGTGCAGGACACATTCCTTCGCTGGCAGGCGGCCAACATCGAGAGCATCGAATCTCCCGGTGCCTGGCTAACCACTGCCTGCACACGGCGCGCGATCGACATGCTGCGGGCCTCCTATCGCAGTCGGGTGGATTACGTGGGCACCTGGCTGCCCGAACCGGTCCAAACGTTCATTGACAGCGGCACGGTGGCGCAAATGGAGCTTTCGTCCTCTCTCTCGACCGCCTTTCTGCTGATGCTGGAGCGGCTGACGCCGAGGGAACGTGCTGCATATCTGCTCCACGAGATATTCGAGATGTCCTATGCGGACGTTGCCGCGTCGCTGGACATGAACGAGCCAGCCTGCCGAAAGCTTGTCTCCCGGGCCAAGTCGCGCATCGGGGACAATCAGGTGAGATACCAGCCGTCCGCGGAACGGCAGGAGGAACTTCTCAACGCGTTCGAGGATGCAATTCGTACCGGACAGCCCGGCTCTCTTACAACGATGCTTGCCAGCGACGTGCGCCTGACCGCTGATGGCGGCGGCAAAGTGGCCACGGTCACCGAAATCCTCGAAGGTGACATGGTGCTGGCGTTCCTCACGGAACGGCTGAGCGAATGGTGGGTGGCCTATGACTGGAGCTTCACCGACCTCAACGGATCGCGAGGGCTTGTCCTGCGTGAGGGTGAAAGGATCGTCGCCACCGTGTCCTTCGCCTACGACGCGGCGGATCGCATCAAAGACATCTTCATCGTGCGCAATCCCGCCAAGCTGGACGGGCTCGGCAAGATCAGGATTCATTGAAGCCAAAGCAAGTCTGGGCGGTGTGTCGCCACCTAGCGGCCCCTCCCTGGTTCAGGCATGGCCATTGCCGAATCATTTGTCTGATTTGTTACCGCGTGCTGCGGCCCCAGGAACGAAAAAGCTCGAGGGCACGTCACAAACACCTCTCCCCGAACGTCACGAGGGCATGGGCACGGAGCCCAGCCATCGGCGGCCAAACGCCGCAAAATTCAAGGAGATCATCATGAGCAAGAAAGCACTCTACATCAGGCACAAGGCGCAACCCGGCAAGCGTGAGGAGGTGAAGCGCATCTGGGAGAAATATGCCCGCGCCTATATCGAGGACGCCGACGGGCAGATCGCCTATGTGTACGGCTTCGATGACACCGACCCCGATGCGATCGTGGCCTATCAGCTCTACGACGGCGAGGCCGGGACGGAGGATTTCGTCAAGCAGCCCTGGTATCCGGACTATGAACGGGAGACGGCCGCTCTGCTCGCAGGACCGTCGGAGTTCCGCACGATCACGCCGCAGTGGATCAAGGGCGGCGCCGCCTGAGATGCCACTCAAGCCCGGCGGCCTGCGGCGCTCCGCTCGCCGGGCTTCCCATCATTGTCCTGGCCGTTGGAAGGGCAGATCCAAGAGTAATCGACCGCGTCTGTTCGCGTTACTGTTTGACCTCCCATGCACCCGCCGCAGCAGCGCGCCTTGCATAGTCTGAAAAGTCGATCGGCTTGCGTCCGAGCGCTTCCTGCACGCCTTGCATGACCTCGACATTACGGCCGTCGAGCACCACGGTGAAAAGCTCCACGAGCAGGTTCAGGATATCTTCGGGCGCGTAAGGCCGCATCTGCGCGATGAATTCGTCGACCGGAATCTGCCGATAGCGGATCGGCCGGCCCGCTGCCCTGGCGATCTCGTCGACGGCTTCGGCAAAGGTCAGCGCCCACGGCCCAGTCACCTCGTAGAGCCGGTTCCTGTGGCCGTCCTCGGTCAGGGCCGCGATCACGACATCGGCAATGTCGTCGGCATCGACAAAGGGTTCGGGGATCGGCTCGGCCGGCAGGGCGAGTTCTCCGGCCAGGATGCTGTCCCGGAACGCACCCTCGGAGAAGTTCTGGTTGAACCAGCTTGCCCGCACATTCGTCCAGGCAACACCGGAATCCTGCAGCGCCGCCTCGGCACGCTGCGCCCCGGGCTCGCCGCGTCCGGACAGGAGCACGACATGCGCCAAACCCTCTTCGCGCGCGAGGCGGGAGAACTCGGCTATATCCTCGTCGGCCCCGTCCACCGCAAGGTCGGGCTGATAGGTGACATAGGCTTTCGCGACACCCTTGAGCGCGGGCACCCACGTCTCGCGCCTGGTCCAGTCGAAGGGGATTGCGCCAGAGCGCGAAACAGGCCGCGTGGCGAGGCCGCGCTCTTTCAGCAGCGCGTTGACGCGGGCGCCGGTCTTGCCGCCACCGCCGACGATAAGGGTTGGCCTGTTGTCGGTCATTGTCTCCACCTGGTTCGGCTTATCACTGTCTTGCGCTGTTCGACGGACGAGCACGATCGCCAGACGTGGGCGGGTGCCCGACGACATCTGTCGGATAAAGCCAGCACGACCATCACGGGCAGTCGATGGTGCCGCAAGCCTGCCTTATGCGCATTGGGCGCGGTGCTCCTCGCCGAGGCGCTTTCCGACCTCCCGTCGGTAGCCTCGGGCAGCATCCTGACCTCCGGGACGGCTTCCGGACAGGTCCAAATCCAGTGAAGCTTGGGGAGCCAATTTTCTGCGGGCGGACAGTTTCTCAGGACGTCGATGGAGCCGGACTATGAATGACAAGCGGCGTGATAGCCTTCGCTGCATCACAAACTCCGGGTCCTTCGGCAAAAACGCTCTATCCGGCCACACGATTTGACAAGGATGTAATGGCCGTATTTATATCCGAAAATCCGATCTTTATCCCAATCAATGTTGACGTGTTTTCGCGATGAACGGCAAATTTATGGTGATCGACCCCAGCAAGGATTTCGCCAAGCTCAAGGGGCTGTCATCGCCGACGCGTCTGGACATTCTCCGACTGCTTCACGAGAACGGGCCGACGAACATCAACGTTATTGCTGAGCGGCTGTCTCTTCCCCAATCGTCCGTCTCCTCGAACGTGCGCATCCTCGAAGAGGCCGGCCTTATCGAAACCGAGACCCGCAAAGGCCGCAAGGGCAATCAAAAGCTGTGCCGCGCCGTCTATGACGAATTCGTCATCATTTTCAACAAGGGCACCGAGAGCCAGGGAAACAATGCGATCGAGGTCTCGATGCCCCTCGGGCTCTACTCGAACTGCGAAGTTACCGGCCCCTGCGGCATCTGTTCGACTGAAGGCATCATCGGGTTGCTGGACGTGCCCGCGACCTTTCTCGATCCGGAGCGGATGAAAGCCTCTCTTCTCTGGTTCACCAGCGGTTTCGTCGAGTACCAGTTTCCCAACAATACGAAAATCACCCAGTCGCCTGTCGATGCAATCGAGTTCGTGATGGAGCTCAGCTCGGAAGTGCCGGGCACCAATGCTAACTGGCCGTCGGACATCACGGTCTCCGTCAACGGGCGGGAATTGGGTGTGTGGACGTCTCCCGGCGATTTCGGCGACAAGCGCGGGACGCTGACACCTGGCTGGTGGAAGCTGAAAGGCTCGCAATACGGGATGCTGAAGAGCTGGACCGTCAACCACAGCGGCACCTATGTCGACGGCGTGAGAATATCGGACGTTACGCTGAACGAGATCGGCCTGAGCGACCATCATTCCATCCGCCTGCGGATCGAAGTGAAGCCGGATGCGCGCCATCCCGGCGGCGTGAACATCTTCGGTCGCGGTTTCGGCAACTACGATCAGGATATCGTCATGCGCATCCGTCCGCGCCACTGAAGCGGGCGGATGTGCCCCCATTGGCGTTGTTCCGGCGGAGGGTTGACCTCGCGGAGCATCGCGTCTTTAATATCAGAATTACTATTCTATATCGGCTTTTTCGATACTGATGGGGAGGAGGAATGGAGGTCCGTGCTGCCGTCCATCGCGACTTCAGGATCGCGGCCATCGATGATCGCCTGTATAGCGCGTTCATCGAGCACATGGGACGTGCCATCTATTCGGGCATCTACGAGCCCGGTCATCCGGAAGCCGATGCCGGCGGCTTCCGCAAGGACGTGCTGGCCCTCGTCCGCGACCTCGATATCCCCGCCATTCGCTATCCCGGTGGCAACTTCGTCTCCGCTTACCGTTGGGAGGACGGGATCGGTCCCGTTGAGGAGCGTCCCGTGCGCCTTGATCTCGCCTGGCGCTCGAAGGAGACGAACCGGGTCGGCATCAATGAGTTCGCTCAATGGGCACGCGAAGCCGGTATCGAGATGATGCTGGCGGTGAACCTGGGATCGCGCGGACTGGAGGATGCCCGCAATTTCGTGGAATATGTCAATCACCCGTCGGGCACCTACTGGTCCGATCTGCGCCGCGGGCACGGGATCGAGGAGCCCTACGGCGTCAGGATGTGGTGCCTCGGCAACGAAATGGACGGCCCGTGGCAGATCGGCCACAAGGAGGCGCGTGTGTACGGGCGGCTCGCCGACGAGACCGCCAAGGCGCTGCGGGCGATCACGCCCGGCGCCGAACTCGTCGTTTGCGGCAGCTCCAACGACGAGATGCCGACCTATCCGGATTGGGAACGTCAGGTGCTTGAGGAGTGCTACGAGAATGTCGACTACATCTCGCTGCACAAATATTTCGGCAACAACAGCCGCGACACGCTGAACTTCTTCGCCAAGATCGAGGAGACGGGCCGCTACATCCAGTCCGTCGCTGGCGTCATCGACTATGTCAAGGCCAGGAAGCGCGCCAAGAAGGACGTCTTCATCTGCTTCGACGAGTGGAACGTCTGGTACCACAAGCGTGCGGAGGACAAGGAGCGCATCAAACGCTGGAACTGGCCCGAGGCGCCTGAACTGCTCGAGGAGACCTACAATTTCGAGGACGCGCTCTTCGTGGCCGGACTGCTGAACGAGTTCATCCGCCGCAGCGACCGGGTGAAGATTGCCTGTATCGCGCAGCTGGTGAACGTGATCGCGCCGATCCGGGCCGAGCGCGGGGGGCCGGCCTGGCGTCAGACGATCTACTGGCCTTACCAGATGGCAAGCCTTTATGGGCGCGGCGAGGCGCTCCGCGTCGCAGTGGACGGGCCGACCTACGATTGCCGCGTTGCCGACGACGTGCCCTATCTCGACATCGCCGTCACCTACGATCGCGCGGCTGAGGTCGTCACGGTCTTTGCCGTGAACCGGCACCTTCACGAGCCGATCGACGTGAACGTGTCGCTGACCGGCTTCGACGGGCTCGGCCTCAGGATGCACAAGACCATGCAAGGCCATGACCTTTTGGAGACGAACGGCCCCGAAGCGCCGGACCGCATCAGCATGGTGCCCGGAGCGTCCGTCGCCGTAGAGGATGGCCATCTGCGCGGCAAGCTGCCCGCACTGTCCTACCATGTCGTCCGGCTGGATGTCGGGCGTCCCGGAGGGCGAAACGGCTGACTGAGCCTGGTCGAACGGGAGGTGACCGGCAGGGACCAGGTTGGAACTGGCGTAGAGGAGGAAAGCAATGACCAGCAAACACGTGAATGCCGTTGCTGCCACGGCCATCGCCACCGCCGTTTTGGCTGGTGGAACGGCGGTAGCGCCGGCACAGGAGCAGATCCGGATCGTCAGCCATCGGCAGCCGGCGCTCGAATACTACACCGGACAGATGCAGGCGGCGCTGCCTGACGGCCGGGTGACCGTCGAGCTGATGCCGATCGACCGCCAGATGGAACTCGCGTCCATCACCATGTCGTCGCAGTCGGACGCCATCGACGTTGTCTACCTGAACGACACGTCGCTCAAGCGCTTCGCGGCGAATGGCTGGCTCGAGCCGCTCGATGAGCTTTGGGAGAAATATAAGGACGAGTACAATCTCGATGACTTTCCCGCCTCGGTGATCGATTCCGTCAGCTACGACGGGCACATCTACTCAATGCCGATCATGACCAACACGGAACTTTTCTTCTACCGCTCGGATCTCTTCGAGGAAGCCGGCATCGAGCCGCCGACGACCATGGAAGAGTACATGGCCGCCGCAGCCCAGCTCGATACACCAAGGCGGGCGGGCACGATCATGTCGCTGAAGCCCGTCGACGCTGCGCTGAACGAGGCACATTGGTATATCAATGCCATCGGCGACGGCTGGTTCGACGAGGAATGGCGGCCGATCTTCAACAACGAGGCGGGCGTCGAGGCCATCACCATGATGAAGGAGATGACGCAGTACGCGCCGCGCGGCTTCACCTCGCACGCCAACGACGAGTCGACCATCAATCTGCAGCAGGGGCTTGCGGCCATGGGGCTGCAGTGGTTTACGCGCGCCGCGGCGATGGACAATCCCGAGCAATCACGCGTGGTCGATCAGATCGACTGGGTGGCCCCGCCAGGCGGTGGGGCGCGGCTGGCCAATGACGGCTTCGCGATCTCCAAGTTCTCCTCCGCCGACAAGGAAGAGATGTTCCGCATGCTTGCCGAAGCGGCGAGCGAGGAAAGCATGCGCGAGGGCGCCCGGTACGCCATGCCGCCGCGCCTTTCGGTGCTTGAGGACGAGGAACTGGCGAAGCAGTACCGGTGGTACCCGGCGGCACGCAGGGCACTCGAAACAGGCAAGGCGTTTCCCGCCATGCCCGACTTCCTGGATGTCGGCGAGATCGTGACGCGGCACATCCTGCAGGCCGTCACCGGCGAGGTCGAAGTCAAGGCGGCGCTCGACCAGGCGGCCGCCGAAACGGAAGAGCTGCTTCGCTCGCGCGACTACTACAAGTGATCGACCGTCCAGCGGCCCGCGGCCTCTTCCGGCCGCGGACCCCGCCTTTCATTGATGGAATTGCACGATGGTGCGTTGGCAAAGAGGTCTGTGGCTCTTCTTCCTGCCCAGCTTTGGACTGCTTGCAGTGGTCCTGCTCTGGCCGCTCGCCTATGCCTTCTACCTGAGCTTCTTCGACTACTATCTCGGCTCCGACGAGCGGAGCTTCGTCGGCTTCGGCAATTACGTCGCGCTCCTGACCGAGGCGCGGCTCTGGGCGTCGATGTGGACGACGATCATCATCGCCTTCGGTTCCGTCGGGCTCGAATTCGTCGTCGGTTTCGCCCTGGCCCTCGGACTTTACCGGCTGCACGGCAGCGCCAAGGTGCTTTCGGTTCTGCTGTTCCTGCCCCACATCGTCACGCCGGTGGTCGCGTCGCTTTTCCTGAAGTGGATACTCGCTTCGAATTGGGGGTTGCTCGATGCAACGCTGCTGACCTTCAACATCACGCCGCCCGACTGGCTGGGCGATCCATTCTGGGCGAAGCTCAGCGTCATCTTCGCCGATGCCTGGATATTCACGCCGCTCATCATGATGGTGCTCTATGCCGCGCTTCAGGGCCTCGACCATGCGCTGATCGAGGCGGCGCAGATCGATGGCGCAAGCAATTGGCGCATTCTGCGGCACATCATCATACCGGCCCTCATTCCGGCGATCATTTTCACCATCTCCGTGCGGCTGATGGATGTCTTCCGCTTCTTCGACATCATCTACGTCCTCACCGGTGGCGGTCCGGGCACGGCGACCGAAACGATAACCATGTACACCTATCAGCTCGGCTTCAGGATGTTGCAGGTCGGCAAGGCGTCGGCGCTCGGCGTCATCACGCTCGTGGTGGTCGCCGTGCTGCTGCTCAGCTTCAACAAGCTCCTGAACCGCATCTACAGGGCGGGTGACATATGAGGAAGACGGACAATTTCGCACGGCGGCGCCGTGAACGGCTTCTCGTGTTCTTCGCCCTGAGCATCTTCACGATACTCAATCTGGTGCCGCTCCTGTGGGCCTTGCTGACGTCGCTCAAGGATCCGGCGGACGCCTTCACCATCCCGCCGACGCTGATCTTCGAACCAACGCTCGAATACCACCGGCAGGTATGGCTTGAGAACGACTTCGTCCGCTTTCTCATGAACAGCCTGATCGTATCGGCGGGAACGGTCCTGATATCCGTGCCAGCCGGCAGTCTCGCCGCCTATGCGCTGTCGCGCATTCCAAGGCGCAGTGCCGGCCCGATACTGAGCACGCTCTTCACGATCCGCATGTTTCCACACATGCTTCTGGCGATCCCGTTCTTCGTGATGGGCAGCTATCTCCACATGATCGATACCTATCCGCTGCTCATCCTGGCTCTCGTCGCCATCAACCAGCCTTTCACGATCTGGCTGATGCACGGCTTCTTCCTGGAGATCCCGCGCGATCTGGACGAGGCGGCGGCGATCGACGGCTGCAGCAGTTGGCAGGCATTCCGGATCGTCATCCTGCCCCTGGCGCGGCCGGGCATGACGGTCGCCGCCCTGTTCAGTCTGCTGCTTTCCTACAACGAGTTTCTCTTCGCTCTCGTGCTGACCGGCGTCGATACCAAAACCCTGCCGGTGGCGATCGCCTCCTTCGGCGGTGAAGACATCACCTCCTGGTCCCTCTCGGCCGCCGGCGCCATCGGCATCATGCTTCCCATCGTCGTCATCATGCTGCTCCTGCAGCGCCATCTTGTGCGCGGCCTGACCGCCGGAGCGGTCAAGGGATGAGGACCGGCGCTGCCACACCACCCGCTCTCCGTTTGAAACGATACCGGACCCCTGACCGATGGCACCACTGAAAATCCATCACGCGATCAAGTCCTACGGCGCGGTGCGCATCCTGCACGGAATCGATGTCGAGATAGACGACGGCGAGTTCGTCGTCCTTGTCGGTCCTTCGGGCTGCGGCAAGTCGACACTTCTGCGCCTTATCGCCGGGCTGGAAGACATGACGGAGGGCGACATACTGATCGACGGCAGGGTCGTGACGCGCCTCCACCCGAAGGACCGTGACATCGCAATGGTCTTTCAGTCCTATGCCCTCTATCCGCATATGTCGGTCGCCGAGAACATGGGCTTCTCGCTCCGGATGCGTCAGGCGCGCAAGGAGGAGATCGACCGCAAGGTGCGCGAGGCCGCGGCGATCCTGGACCTGACGCCCTTGCTCGAGCGCTATCCGCGCCAGCTCTCCGGCGGCCAGCGCCAGCGCGTGGCGATGGGTCGCGCCATTGTGCGCGATCCCAAGGTTTTTCTCTTCGACGAGCCGCTTTCGAACCTGGATGCCAAGCTCCGGGTCCAGATGCGCAGCGAAATCCGCGAACTGCATAAGAAGCTGCGCACGACCACGGTTTACGTGACGCACGACCAGATCGAGGCAATGACCATGGCCGACAAGATCGTGGTGATGCGCGACGGCCATGTGGAGCAGATCGGCACGCCGCTCGACCTCTACGACGATCCGGCAAATGTCTTCGTTGCCGGCTTTCTCGGGTCGCCGGCGATGAACCTTCTGGAGGGCCGCGTGAGCGACCACGATCCGCTGGCATTTCAATTGATGAATGGCGGCACGATCCGTTTGCCACGGGCGCTGCCCGTCGAAGCGGGCCGGACGGTCATCCTCGGCCTGCGCCCTGAAGACATCGTGCTCGCGACAGGAGGCACCAAAGCGCGGGTGCAACTGGTCGAGCCAACCGGGGCGGACGTACAGGTCAACTTCGCCGTCGGCGGAAACACCGTTACCGCAGTCTTTCATGAGCGCCTCGACCTGGAGGAGGGCAGTGAGGTGGCGCTCGGCATTCCGATGGAAAAGCTTCATATCTTCAACGCCGAGACGCAGCAAAAGCTTGCCTCGTGACCGGGTCCTATCCCGAAGAGCGGGCCGGCTTCCATGCGAGCGAGCATTGTCTTGGCAAGCTCGCCTTACGGCTGACTGGCGGATGAAACGCCGCAGGCTTGACCGCACACCGGAGGCGCCGTCATCATTCACCCTTGCCGTGGTGGGGCATCATCACCGACCCGGCTGAAGCATCGCGGCCGAAGCCTTTACGTTCGCTCGGGATGCACTCGGATCGGTAAATCAGATAGAGATCGAGGCCGACACCGCCGATCAGGACAGCAAAGCCCAACGCCTCGACGAACGGATTGTAGTTCCAGAACATGACGTAGGCGATCAGGGCAGCGCCGAGTCCCGTCGCCAGCAAGGGCCAGGGTTGCCGGTGACGCGGCAGGTTGAAGGCGGTGGCGATGACCGCCAGGACGGCGGCGCCGACAATGGTTGCCGCCCACGTGCCCTCGGGAAGCGCCAGGGCAATGCCCATCAGCGACAGAAGCCCCAAAAAAGCGAGCGTGCCGTAGCAGGCGATTAGCGAAGCCGCGGCCGCCAATGCTCCCCACAATCCCCGTCCACCGATCGCCACCTGCAGGCGCCTCGGGTGGAGGCGGCTCGCAACGCGTTTGACGATGGCCGGCGTCTTCGCTTCGACCGGCCGGCGCATGACGACATCGATCGAGCGTGCGCCGAGACCTGCGGCGATGCGGCGCGTGTCGGCGCTCGGGCTTTCGGCGAAATAGTCTAATTCCGAGAGCACCTCCACATCCGCGAAGCCGGTCTCGCGGAAAAGCTCCAGATAATCCTCGTCGACCGACGCACCGACCACGCATTCGGCCCACAGCTTGGGGTCGCCGCGCCCGCCGACCGGCACCGGCCTGCCGATGACGATGTCGGCAAGTTGCACGCGTCCCTCGGGCTTCAGCACGCGGAAGATCTCGGCAAATGCCTTGCGCTTGTCGGGGACGAGATTGAGCGCGCCGTTCGAGGTGACCACGTCCACCGAATTGTCGGGCAGGGGAATGTGCTCGGCATCCGCCTCGATGGTCTCGACATTCTCGATCCCGCCCTCGTCCAGCGTTTCCGCTAAGCGGGCCAGCATGGCGGGCGTGATATCGAGCGCATAGACCTTGCCGCCTTCCCCGACAAGCCGGCTGGCGATCAGCGTGTCGGTTCCCGAGCCCGAGCCGATGTCGAGCACCGTATCCCCCGGCCTGATGACGCTGGCGCGGAAGGGATAACCGACGCCGACGAAGCGATCCACGACAGCCTGCGGGAGGCGGTCGAGTTCTTCTTCGGCATAGCCAAGGGCGCGCGCGGCCGGACGGCCGACGGGGAAATGGAAGCCCTGGTGCGGATCGTCCGCCACACTGCCATACATGGCTTGCACGGCCATTCTGATCTGTTCTTTCGAGAATCCCAGGATCGCAACCATATCGCCCTCCGGTTCTTCTTCGAGCCTCGGCGCCGTGTCCCTTGATGTGTTCAGTAGTGCTCGACGATCGCCCGGACGCGTCGGCGCAGGGATTCGGGTGCCTTTACCTTGCCGGTCTCGTTGACGCGCGCGCGCAGCTTCCGCTCGAACTCCGCCCGCGTGAAGCAGGCCCGGCAGGTTTCCATGTGGCGGGCAAGCGCCTCGTCGGTCTCCGCATCCAACTCGCGGTCGAGATATTCGAGGAGCTTGTCGATCACCTCCTCGCAGCGCAGGTCCTGCGTCATCGGGAACCCCCTTTCGCATTGCAGGTCGCTATGCCCGCTTCGCCCGCCTGATGCCACAGGGCCGCCTGTAAAAGGCTGCGGCCGCGGGCGAGCCTGGAACGCACCGTGCCGACGGGAATATCGAGAGTCTCTGCCGTTTCGGCATAGCTGAGACCCCACAGCTCAACCATGATCACCACCAGCCGGAATTCCTCCGGAAGCTCTTCCACCGCGCTTTCGATGTCTTCGCGCAGGAGCTTGTCCAGAAGCTCCTGCTCCGGATTGCCCCACCACAGGAGGAAGGGCTGATGTACCTTCTCGAACAGGGAAAAGCCGTCCTGCCCGCATTGCGTTTCGCGCGGCCGCGCCTGCCGCTTGCGGCGCTCGCTGATGAAGCCGTTGACGAGGATGCGGAAAACCCATTTCTCGAAAGCCTGCCGATCCTTGAGCTTGGGAAGCGTGGCCCAGGCCTTGGCGAGTGTCTCGGCGACCAGGTCCTCGGCATCGGTGCGGTTGCGCGTTAGTCGCAGGGCGGTTCCGTAGAGCCGGTCCAGGAGACGCTCCACTTCCGCCTCGAAGAAGGCTTGAGGCGGACACTCTGACTGCTTCTTACGGGCTTCGTTCATCGCTCCGTTGCCCAAGGCCGAGGCCGCCGCCGGTCCCGGCTGTTCCCGCCACTTTATGCCCTGGCGGCCGAATGCGATACGCTTTTCACGCCGCATTCCGGCTGGCCCAAGTGGACTGCTTCTTCTTCAGGGCGGCGGGATCGGCGCGTTCCTCGCCAACCTGCCGCCGCGTGGCTGCTTCGCGTTCCCTGCTCAGAAGCTCAAGGTCGCAGCGCCCGCCTTGATGCGCTCGTGCATGGGGCTTGCGCCTGTAACGATGACGCCGTCGATCAGGTCCTCCTCGGTGTAGCCGCGCGCCTTCACGCAAGGCGTGCAGGCCCACAGCGTGCCGCCGCGTTCGAGAAAGTCGCTGATGAGCGAAGGAAGCGGCTCCAGCGGTTCCACATGGGTCATGTCGACCGCGCGCTTGCGCACCAGATCGACGGCGGCACTGGTCAGGAACACCGACACCTTGAGGCCGGCCGTCATCCCGCCATTGGCGATGGTGAAGGCGACGGACGAAACCTCGTGGTCGGCGCCGTGGGTCATCAGCACGACGAGTTCTTCGGTCGGATTGGCCATCGTTTTCCTCCTTGTGATCCTTGCTTGAAGTTGCGGTCTTTGCGTCTGCGGGGCGTTCCCGGGATTTCATTTTAGATACCGGCCCTGGCTGAGGCCCGTCTTTGCAATCGGGGAAGCAAGGTTTGGCGATATGCGCATAGCGATCAGTGCCTGCCTTCGCGTGAGAAGGCCCGCAGGCGCGATGGGGGCAAAAATAGCGAGCCGCGCTTGTTGGTTTTCCCCGTCTTTTCAGGACGCGCGGCGGTATGCGACGGGCTACCACCGCCGGCCCCAGATGTCCTGCGTGATCGCCTCGTACCAGCCGGCGGCGTAGCGGGCCTCGGCACGGCGGAAGGCCGAATCGGCATCGGCGGGGCTCAGGCCCCCGGCGCCCGGCACTTCCGCGATCTCGCCGTCGGCCAACCTGTAGTGACCGGCCACAGAGATGCCGTAGTCGGGCGAAAGCAGGCTATAGCAGGTGTTGGTCCAGACGGGCGGCGGCGGCGCACGACCGTCGAGCATGGCGGCGATCGCCGCGGCGACCACCTTGCCCTGGGCACTGGCGGAGAAGCCGGACTTCGGCATGGGCGCGGCCACCGTGGCGTCGCCCACCACGTGAATGTCGGGGACGGCACGCGACTGGAAGGTCTCGGGCTCGATCGGCACCCAGCCGGACTCGTCCGTCACCCCGGCGCGCTCGGCGATCAGGCCGGCCTTCTGCGGCGGGACGACGTTGAGCACGTCGGCGCGGTGGCGGCCGCCGAACTCGGTCTCAACCTCGCGCCTTTCGGCGTCGACGCGGATCACCCGGCCGTCGTCGGACTGGCTCACCCACTCGATCATGTCACCGTAGAGCTCTTTCCAGCCGGCGGTGAACAGGCCCTGCTTGGAGAAGGCGTTCTTGGCGTCGAGGATGAGGATCTTGGAGCGTGGCTTGGCGCGCTTGAAGTAGTTGGCGACGAGGCTCGCGCGCTCGTAGGGCCCGGGCGGGCAGCGGAAGGGATTGGATGGCGCGACCAGCACGAAAACACCGCCGTCTTCCATCGCCTCGAGCCGACGCCTGAGAAGGCGGGTTTGGGCACCGGCCTTCCAGGCATGCGGCGCCTCCTCGGTGGCGGTCGCGTCATAGCCTTCGATGGCGTCCCAGCGCATGTCGATGCCGGGCGACAGCACCAGTTTGTCGTAGGCGAGTTCCGCGCCGCCGGCGAGCCGCACCCGATGTGCCGCGCCGTCGACGTCTCCTGCCATATCGCGGATCACTTCCACCCCGAGGGCGCGGAGTTCGTCGAAACCGTGGCCGATCGCGCCGAAGTCGCGCAAGCCTGCAAGATAGAGATTGGAGAACGGGCAGGTGTAGAAGCGCTCCGCCGGCTCCACCAGCGTGACGGCGATACCGGGGTCGTGCTGCTTGAGATACTTCGCCGTGGTGGCGCCGCCGAAGCCGCCGCCGACGATGACCACCCGGCCGGCCTGGGCGCGGGCGACGCCGGGAAGGCCGAGCGAAGCAGCCGCGGCCGAGGCGGCGCCGAGCAGGGACAGGGTCTCGCGTCGCGTCTTCATTGCTCTTCCTCCGCCGTCAGGTTCGCGAAGTAGCGCGCGAGCGCCTCGAGTTCGTCGTCGCTGTATCCGGCGGCGATGCGCGACATGATGGTGGCGTCGGGATCATCGCCTGCCTTGAAGGCAGAAAGCTTGGCCGTCAGCACCGCGCGGGGTGTGCCCGCCAGCGGCGGTATGGCGCCCGGTGAGCGGCCCTCGGTGCCATGGCAGCTTGCGCAGCCCGCCGCCAGCGCAGACACCGTATCCCGGTCCGTGGCGGACGCGGGGAAGCCGCAGGCCAGGAGAAGACCGAGCCCGGCCGCCGCCGATCGCCTTATGCACATGGGTCCCGTCTCCCTCACCTGCGCTGCGATCAACGCGCCTGTTGCAGCGTCGCCTCGAAGAGCTCGGCAAAGGCGGGCTTCCCCTTTTTTACCGCCGCCTCCAGATTGGGGTCGGGATTGAGTTCCGTCATGAAGTCCAGGTCCAGTCTGGACATGCGCGACTGGCCGTCCTCCTCGTAGAAGGCGAGGTGGCCGCAGGGCATCATCGCCATGACGTGCCAGCCCGCCGCCACGATGTCCGGGCCGAGCGGCGCGTAACAGATCTTGACCGCCGTCACCTTGCCACCGGCCAGGCCGAACTCGGCCATGTAGAGCCAGTCGTCATGGGATTCGGCATGGTCGCGGATCGCGGCCACGGCCTCGTCCGGGCTCTGTGTAAGGTCGCTCACGATAAAGGGGCCGCTCTCCTGTGCCGTTGCCTGCCCCAGAGAAAGCGCCAGAGCGCCCGCTGCGGTCATGCCAAGAAACCGTTTCACCTCTTTTCTCCTCCTACTGGTTGTTGAAACCTGGTCGTCGTGCGGTGCTGCCGCCGAGGCCTGTTTGCTGTCTCGGGGCATAGCTGCTTTGTCGAAGGTGTGTCTTGGCGTTTCGGGAAGGCAGGCTTCGCGATTTGTGCAGGGTACCTGAGTGCGGCCCGGGAACTTTTTCGACGGCGTTGCGTCCTTTGCCGCCAACAGCCGAACAAAGAGGAGGAGCAGGACATGACCGAAATCTTTGCCGCGCGCCCGTGCCAACCGGCAATGCGGCTGCCGGCAACCCACCGCTCTCCCGCACTATGGAACGGGACGATCGAGACCCGTTGCGACCGGCCGGAGGCGCTCTGGATCAGAGAGCGGACGCTCGCCGACGCCGTCGTGGCGGAGATCGAATCCCCACCCGTCACGGTGACGCAAGATGGCTCGGCCGGGGACAACCCTCATCGCTTCCATGTGGTTCTTCTGCTCAAAGGATACGGCATCTACCGCTGGGCGGGCGGCACTGCCACGCAGCGACCCGGCGACGTCATGCTGGTGGACATTGCGGAGCCGTCCCAGGTGGTCTCTCCGGTCGATTGCCGACTCCTGAGATGGAGCTTTCCCGAGGCGCTTATCGCGCCCTTCCTGCCGGTGCGCGATGTCTGTCCCGCGCTGCTTCTTCCCGCCGGCAAGGGGCTGATGAAGGTGGTCGCGGAGCATGCCTGGCAGCTTGCACGCGAAGCAGATCAGCTCGATCGCAGCGTCCAGCAAGGTCTGCTTACGCATCTGTGCGGCCTTGTCGGCCTCGCCATCGAAACGGAGAGAAAATCGCGCCCGGCCCGACGCCACAACTACCGCGCTCATCAGCGCCAGAGGGTCCTCGCCTATATCGAGGCCCATCTGTGCGATCCGCATTGCACGGCGAAGCGCGCGGCGCACGATCTCGGGATGTCGACACGCTGGCTGTACTCGCTGCTCGAGGACATGGCGGATGGCTTTGCCGATCTCGTCGCCCGTCGCCGCCTGGAGAAAAGCCTGACGCTCCTCCAAGACCCGGCTTCGGATCACCTGTCGATCGCCGAGATCGCCTTTCTCTCGGGCTTCAACGACCTGTCGACCTTCTATCGCCGCTTCGGCGAGCACTACGGCATGACACCTGGAGAGGCACGGCGCCGGAAGTCGCTGCCGGCCGGTGATATGCCGCGGGTCGAAGGCTCGGGAACGTCGCAATTTCTGGATGCGGCCGAATGATCCCGGGCTGCGGGACTTGATGAACTTGGTGCGCTGGCAATGGGTTCGATGCTGCTTTCCACTGCGTAGACGCAGGAAAGCCAAAACGTCGACGATGCTCCGGCGCACGATCATTCGCCGGGCATGGGAAGGGTGCCGAGGCCGGCTTTCGTGAAGAAGTCGGGGTCCACGCTGGTTGTTGAAGAGCAACGAGACCGCGCTTCAATCAGGCGAAATCACTGTCGGAGAAAACGGGGCAGAAGCCGTCGAAACGCTCGCTGTGGAGCAGGTCCCTTCCAGCACCTGGCACCGTGAAGAGTGATGATGTTGCTCATTCGGTCCATGGTCAGCCGCCAAAGCGACTAAAAGGTGATGCTTGTCAGGACAACGTACAGAAGCGTCCCGATCACACCCCCAGCTATTAGAATGAGCAGCCAAACGGTCGGGTCGGCATTCAGCCGGGAAAGATATCTCATGCTGCGGCATCCTTACGCGCGGCGGGGATCAACGGGAATCGAAAGCGGCCAGAAGTTCGGCCTCATGGCCGCGCCGTACAGGAATTCCTGACCAACGGGGCGGCAACGTCGGCTGGCGTCAGGTGCTGCTGGTGATACTATTGCAAAGCATGACGCCCTCCTTCATGTCGGGGCAAGGGGTGCGATGGTCACCCTCAATCGGCAGCGCCCTGAATGAAGCTGTCGACGATGCTGACTTTATCAGCATTCGCAGGCCGGCACGAGGATATTCACTGCCTAAATAACGATATATGACTCGCTGTATTGTATCCGCGCTAACGGAAGGTTTCGCACGCGACCGGGCGCGCTTTTGTGGCCGTTGCCGCGAGCCTGAGACCGTACTGCAAGGAGCTGACCAATCCGATCCGCGATCCGTCGCGTTGCTCGCGGAGCCGAAGGGCGCGAATGGCTTCAGCCGCAAGGGCATTGTCGAGAGGGCGGGATGGGCTACAACCGCCCGGCCGGAGGCCGGGGGCGCTGGCGGTGGCCTGCGAGCGGCCCGGGCGGCGTCCTAGCCTGAGTACGGACGTTCGGTGGTTATGTGGCTCTGGCTCGCCGCTTCGGCCATCGTGGCATTTGTCGGGGGAGCGCCTCCCGCCGATAGCCGATCTGAGCAAGCGTGGAATGCGTTCCGTGCTCGACATCCGCTTGGACTGAGCGTCCGTGCATCATCGTCGCTGTCAGGAGGACGAACGGGAACCCTGCTTCGCCGCCCTGCTTCGCCGGGGCTTCCCAGGCGCAGCCGGGGTGGACGACTTGGCTTCGTTTTCCAGCCGCGCCTGCCGGAGCCTCGCGGTCTTGGCCTCGCGGCGCGCCGCTTCATCTCCGATGATCGCGCGCGCGGTGTGGTCCGTGATGTCGGCCTTGGTTTCGGCCTTGGACGGCTTGGGTTTGAACAGGTTGTCTTTGGTGGCGGAGCGACTCATGTCTTTGTCCTCGGTTCCGAAAAAGCAAAAAGGCCGGGCGAACCCGGCCTTTCCTATGCGCCTCGATAATCAGTGCCAGTACATCCGTGGTCAAAGACCAGAAGCGCGGTCTCGTTACGCAGCCTGAAGGTTTTCGGCCGCGCTCTTGCCGTTGCGATTGTCCTTGACAACGTCGAAGCCGAGCTTCTGGCCCTCAACAAGCGAGGTCATGCCGGCGCGCTCGACGGCCGAGATGTGGACAAACACGTCCGGCTGGCCATTACCCTGCTCGATAAAGCCAAAGCCCTTGGTCGCATTGAAGAACTTTACGGTTCCGGTATTCATGGCGATTTCCTTTTTTCAATCGGTCATACAAAATTGCTTACCGTGCGGAATGCGCGGCAAACGGTTCAGATCGATTTTGAGAGAGGAAGATCGCAGATGACGCGGTTCGCGCCAGAAACAAAGTTCGACAAGCAAGATCGATGTCCGGAATATAAGCTTGAAAGGTCGTCGAAACAAGGTACCCACGGAAATAAACCTCGCATCCCCGAGGACACTGACCACGGATCGGACGGGTTCACACCGTACTATCGGCATTTCGCGTTGTGGCGTGGGTTTGTCGGCGTTTCGAGGATCGTTCAGTTCGCAAACCAGTCGGCTGTCGATGCCGGACGGATCGTTTCACTGGAAGCCCCCTGAAAGCAGGATGTAGACGAGGAGCACGATGGCACCGGTCAAGGCCAGCCTCATGAGCATGCCTCCGAAATCATCGAGATTGATGTGGTCCGGAACATGCGTACTTGCTTTGCCTCTCCTTCGTGCCTCCCGCAGTCTTCGGCGAGTCAGTTTCCGCCCTTGCGGCGAGGCGCGTTGGTGTCCGCCGCGGGCTTGAGCTGGTTGGCGAACGAATTCTCAGGCTTCGGCGGGGCCTTCTCCTGCTTCGGTTTTCGGTGCTCGCGGTTGCTGCGTTTCTGTCCCTTGGCCATTGCCGAAAGTCCTTTCAATGAGGGTTGTGCCGTTCCCGGACGGCGGAAGGCCGGCGGCTTTGAGGGCATCCTGCGTCGCTACCCGTTCATGCTGTTCGTCGTCGCTGCGGATGCGGTATTGCGGAGAGTTGTCCCTCGGCGGGAGCGTTCCGGTGACGCGATAGAATTCTGCGGTTGTCGGGGAGACGCCGAACCGGGACTTCATCTGGACCATCTGTCCGATACGGAACAGATGGGACGCCGTTTCAGGCGAGCGCTTTCGCGCATGGTTTTGGTGGGCTGAAGCAGTCATGCTTTCTCGCAATCGCTCGCTGGTGCGGCTTGGCGCTCGTCGGGGACAATCGCATCATCTGTTGTACCGCGACGGTTGCAGACGGTGCGAATTGTCGAATTCCGACGCGCACCGTCACGCGGCGCGTTTGTCTATCGAGGATCCGGAAGGAGATGGCGGGTCGGAGGCCTCTGACACCGCGGAAAAGCCATTTCGGCCAAATCAACGAATACTCCATATACTACGATTGCGTTCCAATTGAGGCCCGGCCGCTTTGCGCCTTCGATCGCGCCGTTACTCCGGTATCGCGTCTGGCCCATTCTCCGGTCGGCCTCTGCACAGGTATGATCTCAATATCTTGTGATAGAGGGCGCGCCTCTCGTTGGACCGACATCCGCCCTGAGTTCGTTCATCGAGGCGGCAGGAAGCCTCTATAAGGGCTTTGCGCGCAGCCTGGATCGGCTTCGCACGGTTCTCCTCCATTGTTTCTGCCCGGCGCTACGGAGCCATTGTCCCCCGAATTCAGATCCGTTGCGTATCTGCATTGACATGCGTCGCGTATGTGAGGCATTCAGATACGATGCGTATGTCAATACATGCTTGCCTCCTGTGAAGTCCCGGATGCTGACGGTCAGGCGATCGGAATGCGGGGCGGAGATATATAGAAGGACCATCACATGACACAGCGCGACGCTGTCTTCCCTGCGAACCGCCATGCGCTCTACGAGGCACATGGCTATTCCGCCGCAATCCGTTCGGGCGATCTGCTGTTCGTTTCCGGACAGGTCGGCAGCCGTGCCGACGGCACGCCGGAACCGGACTTTGCCGCACAGGTTCGCCGGGCCTTCTCCAATCTTGAGGCGACCCTGGCGGCGGCCGGCTGCAGCTTCGACGACATCGTCGATGTGACAACCTTCCATACCAACCCTGAAAACCAGTTCGAGACCATTATGATGGTCAAGAACGAGATCTTTCCCCGGCCCCCATATCCGAACTGGACCGCAGTCGGTGTGAACTGGCTGGCTGGGTTCGACTTTGAAATCAAGGTGATCGCCCGTATCCCCGACAGGGAATCGCGCCGAAATGGCAGCGATCAAAGCGGCTGAACAGGGCATGATCGGCAAAGACGTCGGAGCGGGCGATTTGCCCTGATGACGGGGATGGCGGATTCGGGATCGGTGATTTTGGCGCGGCTTTCCGGCGTGGCCGGTCGCATCCTGACTACATCGTGATTCACGAGGCTCCCCGGGATTATTGGGAATGTTTTGCCGACCTCGCGGCCCCGACGGTCCCGGCGGAACAGGAGATCGCTGGTACGATCGCTTCCTGGCCGAGTGATTGAAGGCCTTACGCGGCGGTGCGCCCTTCCGTGCTGCGGCGCTTGCGGATCTCGTAGCCGAGATCGATCACCTGGCGCTCGCGCGGGCCGGGCGCGTCGATCGCCTCGACCAGCATCTCCACGGCCCGCCGTCCCATCTCGTTGCGGAAGGTGCGCACGCTGGTGACGGGTGGCTCGGCGGCCGCCATCATTTCGAAATCGTTGAAGCCGCAGATGCCCAGCCGCTCCGGCACCGCAATGCGGCGGCGCTGGGCCTCGAACAGAACGCCGAGCGCCAGGTCGTCATTGTTGCAGAAGACGGCGTCCGCCTCTGGCGCCTGGCCGATCAGTTCCCCGAAGAGCTGCGCCCCGAGGCTGACGGAGGAGGAGGTGGCGGTGGTGATGACCCGCTTTTCGGAGAAGAGACCCACCTCGGCCGCCGCATCGCGGAAACCGCGAAAGCGCCGCTGCGAGCGGGGGTCCATGCGGGCCCCGACGAAGGCGGGCTTGCGGTAGCCCTGCTCAGCCATATGCCGGGTTGCCATGCGAGCCGCCTCGTAATGGGAGAACCCTATCATGAGGTCGATCGGGTTCTCATTGATCTCCATGATCTGCACCACCGGGCAGGGAGCGGCCTCGAGCATCTGCTGCGACGTCTCGGACTGATCGATGCCGGTGACGATCAGGCCGGCCGGCTTCTGGCGCAGGAAGAGACGAAGCAGATTTTCCTCCTTGAGCGCCGAATAGCGCGTGTTGCCGAGCTGGATGTAGAACGGAGTCTCCTCGATCGCCGTGTACATGCCGAGGAGCACGTCGGAGAAGACATTGTTGGTGACGGAGGGGATGACGACGCCGATGACGTCGGTGCGGCTGGAGGCGAGCGCCCGCGCGGCGGGGTCGGGCACATAGCCGAGATCGGCGATGGCGGAGGCGATCTCCTCGCGCAGCCGGACCGAGACTTTATCCGGCGTGCGCAACGCGCGGGAGACGGTGATTGCGCTAACACCCACGCGCCCGGCGACGTCCGACAGCGTCACCTTCTTGAATTCGCTTGCCAATTGGCAATCCTCCTACAGTAATTGCAATGAATTTAAAGGAGAAGCTTGACAGATGCTAGCGCTAACAGTAGGTGGCAGCGCTAACATTCATGTCCGTCTGGACCACGCGCATCGGGAGGAGGGTGTGTCGAAGCAATGCAGGAATGTGCTGGTAATGGGCGTGTGCGGCGTCGGCAAGTCGACCATCGCGCGCCGGCTCGCCGAGTCCTGCCACGGTCGCTTCGTGGAAGGCGACGGCTTTCACTCCCCCGAAAATGTTCGCGCCATGTCGAGCGGGGTGCCGCTCACGGACGCGCAGCGGTGGGACTGGCTCGGCGCTATCTGCAGCGAGGTCGAGCGGCTCAATGCCGGCGATCCGCGGCCCGTCTTCATCGCCTGCTCGGCGCTCAAGAAGCCCTACCGTGCGCTGCTTTCCCAGCGGGTCGGGCCGATTGCCGTGATCCATCTCGACGGTGAACCGACGCTCATCCGCCACCGGCTCGCCGCGCGCAGTGACCACTTCATGCCGCCCAGCCTGCTTGAAAGCCAGCTCAACGACCTGCAAGCACCCGACGGGGAGGAAGGCTTTCCTCTTCTGCGCCTCGATGTTGCGGACAGTGTCGGGGTGGTCGTGCAAGCGGCTTCCGGGTTCTGCCGGCGTCACGTTGCCAACGTCGGCAGTAACGGGCAAGGTCCGGACCCTGCGGGCAACGAAAAGCAAAGAATCTGAAATCGGAGGAAATGCACAATGAGACCCTTCCTGAAACTTACCTGCGCGGCGGCCGCCGTGTTTGCCTTTTCGGGCGCTGCCACGGCCCAGGAATACAGCTTCACATTCCAGTCCAGCGATCCGTCCGGCAATCCGAACTTCGAATTGCAGCAGACCTGGGTCGAAGCGATTGCCGAGAGAACGGACGGCAACGTGAAGATCGAGCTTCTGCCCGTTGGTTCAGTAGTGGAGCACAACGAGACGCAGGACGCGATCGCCGCCGGCATTCTCGACGGCCACATCACCGACACGTCCTATTTCGCCGGCAAGGATCCCGCCTTCGGTCTGATCGCCAACCCGGTCGGCGCCTGGTCGGCACCGCAGCAGATGTTCGACTTCATGTCGGAAGGCGGCGGCAATGAATTGATGAACGAGCTGCTGGAGCCCTACGGCCTGCACTTCATCGGCGCCACCACGCCGGGCCTGGAGGCCTTCGTCTCGAAGGTGCCGCTCGAAGGCGTGGACGATCTTCAGGGTCTGAAGATGCGTGCGCCGGAAGGGCTGGTACAGCAGGTGTTCGCGGCGGCGGGCGCGACGCCTGTGAACCTGCCGGGCTCGGAGGTCTTCACCTCGCTCGACAAGGGGGTGATCGACGCGGCCGACTACTCCGTCTTCTCGACCAACCAGGCGCAGGGGCTGAACGACGTCGCCCCTCATCCGGTCTATCCCGGCTTCCACTCGATGCCGCTGGTCGAGGTCTCCATGAACAAGGAGAAGTGGGATGCCCTGCCGGACGACATCAAGACCGCCTTCGAGGAGACCGTTGCCGAGTTCGCCCAGCGCCAGGTGAAGGCGCTCGCCGAGAACGATGCCGAGGCGGTCGCGGCCGCCAAGGAAAGCGGCGAGATCACCGTCCACGACTGGTCGGAGGAGGAGCGCGCCGAGTTCCGCAAGATCGCCCAGGGTGAGTGGGAGAAGGTCGCCGCCAAGTCCGAAAAAGCCCAGAAGGTCTACGACCAGCTGACGGCCTATCTCCAGGAGAAGGGCCTGGTGGACTGACAGGCAGGACGGCGGCGGGACAGGCCCGCCGCCGCCCGCACGTTCGGGAGGAAGCATGTCGGATGGAGACAGCCATCGTGTCGAGGCGACAGTCGAGACGGACCGCCACCGCGCCATAGAAGAGGCCGGCTGGCTCGGCCGGCTGGTGGACCGGGGCGGCATCATCTTCGCTGTCGGTATCGTTGCCGCCATGCTGATCCTGATCCAGGAAGTGATCCTGCGCTATGTCTTCAACGCCCCGACCATCTGGGCACATGAGACGACGGTTTTCCTGACGGCGACCGCCTTCGTCTATGGCGGGCTCTACTGCACGGCGCGCGACACGCATATCCGCGTCGTTCTGCTCTACGACCTGGCGCAGGGACGCGCGCGGCGCGTGCTCGACGCGGTGATCTCCCTTATCTGCATGGTGTCGAGCGGCTTCTTCGCCTGGGCGGCCTGGCTGATGGTGCGGCGCGCCATCTTCCGCCCCGACGGCTCGATCCATTTCGAGACCTCGGGCAGCGCCTGGGATCCGGCCTATCCGGCCTATCTCAAACTGTTCCTGCTCTTCATCCTGGGGCTGATGGCGCTGCAGTTCCTCATCCTCAGCGTCAATCATTTGCGCGCCGCCTTCCGCGGCGGGGATTCCGCCTGATGGAAGGCCTCGACTTCCTGTTCGACCTCAAGTCGCTCGGCATCGAATATGGCACCCTCGCCATGTTCGCCCTTCTGTTCGGGCTGCTGCTGGTCGGCATTCCGCTCGCCTATGTGACGCTGCTGGTGGCGCTGATCTTCGCCATCGGCTGGTTCGGCCCCGCCGCGGTGCCGCTGATAACGAGCCGCGTCTATTCCTTCGTCTCATCCTTCGTCTTCGTGTCGGTGCCGATGTTCGTGCTGATGGCGGCGCTGCTCGACCGCTCCGGTATCGCGCGCGACCTGTTCGACGCCATGAAACTGATCGGCGGGCGCGTGCGCGGCGCGGTGGCCGTACAGACCATCTTCGTGGCCGTCATTCTGGCCGCCATGAGCGGCATCATCGGCGGGGAAATCGTGCTTCTCGGCCTGCTCGCCCTGCCGCAGATGCTGCGCCTCGGTTACGACCGCAACCTCGCCATCGGCGTGATCTGCGCGGGCGGCTCACTCGGCACCATGATCCCGCCGTCGATCGTGCTGATCATCTACGGTCTGACAGCCAATGTCTCGATCGGCGACCTCTTCACGGCGGCCTTCATCCCCGGCTTCATGCTGGCCGGCTTCTACGTCACCTATGTGCTGGTGCGTTGCTGGCTGAAGCCTTCACTCGCACCGACGCCGGAGCCCGATCCGCGGCCGCTTTCGGAGAAGCTGACGCTGCTCAAGGGCATCATCCTGCCGATCATGGTCGTCATCTTCGTGCTGGGATCGATCTACGGCGGCATCGCCTCGGTGACGGAGGCCTCCGCGGTCGGCGTGGCCGGCGTTCTCCTGTCGACCGTGATCCGTGGCGAGTTCTCGCTGAAGATGCTGAAGGGGGCGGCGCTTCAGACACTGTCGACCTGTGGCATGATCGTGTGGATCGGCATCGGCGCCAGCGCTCTTGTCGGCGTCTTCAACCTGATGGGCGGCATCGACTTCGTTTCCGGTCTGCTTACCGGCGTCTCGGAAAACCCGACCGTTATCCTCCTGGTCATGATGGCGATCCTGTTCCTGCTCGGCATGTTCCTCGACTGGGTGGGGATCGCGCTGCTCACAATGCCGATCTTCGTGCCTGTGGTGGTGGAACTGGGGTACGATCCGGTATGGTTCGGCGTGCTCTTTGCCATGAACATGCAGGTATCCTTTCTCACACCACCTTTCGGGCCCGCTGCCTTTTACCTGAAGAGCGTGGCGCCGAAGGAGATCTCGCTCGGCAATATCTTCCAGGCGCTGGTGCCTTTTATCTGTCTGCAGATTCTGGCTGTCGGACTGTTGATCGCCTTCCCTGGGATAACCGGCAGATAGGAAACGCGCTAACGGACTTGCCCACCGTCTCGGAATCGGAGCGGCTCGACCAGGTGCGTCAGCGGAAATTCCATGCAGCCGTCGAGCTGGCGATATGCGTCGCATAGTCGATAGCGTTCAAATCTTCCGGCAAAGGAGGAGTGGCTGGTGGTACCGTGCACATGCACCGCGCCCGTAAAGTCTACGCTCCGCCAGCTCGAACGGCGCTGCTGTCCATGGCATGGTATTTCGTCTCGCTATAGGCTGGAGTGCAAATGATTATTGGATTTGATGCCTTGTGATGCGCTAACGCTCTGATCATTGCGAGGAGGAGGAGAAGACGAAAGATGGACGGGGCGACCGGTCGGAACACGACAACCGTGGAGAGATCGTCGGCGGATACGCTATTACGGGTCCTGGCCGAGGCCGGGATCGACTATCTCTTCGTCAACGGCGGCACCGATTTTCCCCCGATCGTGGAAGCCTACTGCCGGGCCGAGGCCGAGGGCTGGGACGTTCCCAAGCCCATCGTCGTCCCGCACGAGAACACGGCCGTTGCCATGGCCCATGGCGTCTACCTCGCGACGGGGCGGATGCAGGCGGTCATGGTCCACGTCAACGTGGGCACCGCCAATGCGATCAACGCCGTGCTCGACGCCAGCCGCGAACAGATCCCGATTCTGCTGATGGCCGGGCGCTCACCCTATTCGGAAAAGGGGCGGCATGGCACCAGGACGCGCTATATCCACTGGGCGCAGGAGATGTACGACCAGGCCGGCATGATCCGCGAGGCGGTGAAGTGGGACTACGAGTTGCACCTGCCCGAGCAGATGTCGGACGTGGTCAGCCGGGCGCTGGAAGTGGCGCAGAGCGGGCCGAAGGGGCCAGTCTACCTGACCCTGCCACGCGACGTCCTGGCCGGCACCGACACTCGCGCCGAAACCGGGCGCGCCATCGCCCCGGTCGAACCCGCACCCGCCGATCCGGCGAAGGTTGCAAAGGTGGCCCGGATGATTGCCGAGGCGGAGCGCCCTGTGATCGTCACCGCGAATGCGGGCCGCGATGCGGAGGCCTTCGATCTGCTTTCCGACATCGCCGAAACCCATGCCCTTCCGGTGACGAGCTACCATCAGCGCTTCACCTCGATTGCCTCGAACCACCCGTTCGAGGCCGGTCACGACCCGATGCCGTGGGTGAAACAGGCCGATCTGGTGCTGGTGCTCGACTGCGACGTGCCGTGGGTGCCCGCGATCGCCGAACCGCCCGAGAGCGCGAAAATCGTGCATGTGGGCGAAGACCCGATCTTTTCCCGATACCCAATGCGGAGCTTCCGCGCGGACGTCACTCTGGCGACCACGCCTGCGCTGTTTCTCAAGGCGTTGCGTGCTGAACTTGGTGCCGCCTCTCCGGCGGCGCAGGCGCGGCGTGAAGGCATTGTTTCCCGCATCGCGGCTGACAAGGCCAGGCTGGCGGCAGCGGCCGAGGACGAGGCTGTCATGACTCCGGAGCTGATCAGCCGGGTCATCGGTGAGGTCGCCGGACCCGAGGCCGTGATCGTCAATGAATACCCGCTGCGCGTGGAGCACTGCGCGCGGAACCGGCCCGGTACCTATTTCGGTCTTTCTCCCGCCGGAGGACTCGGCTGGGGCTTCGGCGCGGCTCTCGGCATCAAGCTGGCCGCGCCGGAGCGGGATGTGATCTGTACGATGGGTGACGGCGCCTATATCTTCACCAACCCCACAGCCAGTCACTGGGTCGCCCAGGCCCAAGGCCTGCCGGTGCTGATGGTGATCTTCAACAACGCGCTGCACGGCGCGGTGCGGAATTCGACCAACGCAATGTATCCCGACGGCTATTCGGCCCGCTCGAAGGGGCGGATGCTGGCCGACCTTTCGCCCAGTGTCGAATTCGAGTCGATGGCGGGCGCGAAGGGCAGGGGGTTCCGCGTCTCCGACCCGGCCGAACTGCGGCCCGTCCTGCATCAGGCTCTGGACGCCGTGCGGGGCGGCGAGCAGGCGCTTGTGAACATCCTCTGCGACTATTGAGGCGGGCGGCATGGCGGCGAAGAGCGCATGGGGTCCCGGCTCGAAGAGCGGGCGCGCGGCGCGGCTGACCTATGCCGCGCCGACCTATGAATTCCTCGAGAAACGCGCCCGGCGCCGGGTGCCGGGCTTCGCCTTCGACTTCGTCCAGGGCGGAACCGGTGCTGATTGGGGCGTCGATGAGAACCGGCGGGTACTCGACGCGGTCCAGATCGTGCCGCGCTACGGCGAGCTTGAGAAGGTCGAAACAGGCGTGGAGATCTACGGGCGGCGCTATGACGTGCCGATCGGGATCGCGCCCACGGGAATGGACGCGCTGATCTGGCCCGGCTCCACCATGGCGCTGGCGAAGGCCGCGGCCCACGGCAACATCCCCTACATCACCGGCACGCTCGCCAATTCCACACTTGAGGAGGTGGCCGAGGTGGCGGGCGGCAACACCTGGCTGCAACTCTACGGTTTTCCGCGCGAGGACCACCGCGTGACCTTCGACCTGATCGCCCGGGCAAAGACGGCCGGCGTTTCGGCCATCGTCGCCACGCTGGACGCGCCGGTGCGCGCCAAGCGCCCGCGCGATCTGCACAACCGCCTGGTGGTGCCCTTCCGCCCCACGCCGCGCACCGTGTGGCAGGTGGCCACCGCACCGCACTGGGCGCTGGCGCTGCTGCGCAACGGGATGCCGAGATTCGCCAATATCGACCGCTACGTCGACGGGCGCCCGACGCTCGACAACGTGGCCGGCTTCGTCCAGCGCGAGCTGAAGGGCACCTTCAGCTGGGAGGAGATCGCCCGCATGCGCCGCGAATGGGACGGCGCACTGCTGGTCAAGGGTGTGCTCCACCCCGACGACGCGGAAGAGGCGGTGAAAGCCGGGGCGGATGGGATCCTCGTGTCGAACCACGGCGGGCGCCAGTCGGACGCCGCGCCAAGCCCGGTGGACGTATTGCCCGGTATTCGCGATCGCGTTGACGGGCGGACCGACCTGTTCCTCGACAGCGGCGTGCGCAGCGGGCTGGACGCGGTGCGCGCGATGGCGCTCGGCGCGCGGGCGGTGTTCTGCGGGCGGGCTTATCTCTACGCGCTGGCCGCGCTGGGGGACGGGGGAGGCGCGCATTTCGCCGATCTGATCCGCGAGGAATTCGCCGTCGCCATGGCCCAGTCCGGCGCTTGGTCGCCTGCGGGGCTGGGCGATGTTACCTTCCGGCATCCGGGCGCATTCGACTTCGGAGCCTGAGGCGATGACACCGCATCCTTTCTGGTCGTTCTCGCTGGATCGCTACGGGCGAGACGGCGTGGCGCCGCTGTGCCTCGAACTGCAGGAGCGGCATGGGGCGGATGTGAACCTCGTCCTCTTCGCGCTGTGGCTGGGGCGGGACGGACGCGGGCTGGATGCCGAGGGTGCCGCGAGCGCGGCCGAGGCGGTAGCCGAGTGGCATCTTCACGTCGTGCGCCCGATGCGCGGCGTGCGCCGCTGGCTCAAGAATCGCGCGATCGGGGATCGTGCCGCCCGCGACCGTTTGCGCGCCGCTGTTCAGAAATACGAGATCGAGGCGGAACGGATGGAGCAGGACATGCTTTTCGCGCTGGCGCCCATGGTCGCCGCAGATCTTCCCGACGCCACCGTCCCCGCCGCAACCATGGTCCGCAACGCCGCGCACTTCTGCACGCCCCAGGGCGATAGCGCGCCGGAGGCTACGCTGGCGAGGCTCGCTGCGCTCTGTCTTTAAGAACCCTCGCTGTCCTTCCAGCGCCGCACCGTTCCGCTGTCTATGCCGAACTGGTCCAGCACGCGGCCAAGAGTGTGGTCCACCATCTCTTCGAGCGAGGCGGGCCTGGCGTAGAAGGCCGGCACTGGCGGCGCGATGATCGCGCCGATTTCCGCGAGCTGGGTCAGGGTCCGCAGGTGACCCAGATGCAGCGGCGTCTCGCGCACCATCAGGACAAGCTTGCGCCGCTCCTTCAGCACCACATCGGCGGCCCGCGTCAGGAGGGTTGAGGTCACGCCTGTCGCGATCTCCGAGGCCGAGCGGATCGAGCAGGGTGCCACGATCATGCCCATGGTGCGGAACGAGCCGCTGGAGATCGCCGCGCCGATGTCCTCCGGCTTGTAGCAGACGTCGGCTAGCTCGCTGATCCGCGCGATCTTGTGACGGGCCTCGCAGGCGACCGTCACCTCGGCCGAGCGCGACATGACAAGATGGGTCTCGACCTCCACCTCGCGCAGCATTTCGAGCAGGCGGATGCCGTAGATCACTCCGGACGCGCCGGAGATGCCCACGATCAGACGTGCGGGGCCTTGCGCCATCGCGGTCTTCCTTTCTTGACTTCCGCTATCTTGCGGGACGACGCGCTATCGCGGCAACTAACTATGCCCTATCCCGCCAATAACGGCGCATTATACCTTGGCGCTCGTGTCGGCGGCGGATCAGACTTCCGACAGACCGTTCTCGTCGCGAAGCTGGCGCTCTACGTCGAAGGAATATTCGATCATGTCCTCGCGGATCTCGGCGATCAGCGCCTCGGCGGCGGCGCTTAAGGGGCGCGCGGGGTTCGAGACGTAAACCAGCCGCCGGGGGATATCGGGCGTGATCGGATAAGCCTTCAAGTGCCCTTGTCGCAGCGCGCGAAAGACGGCGATGGGGGGAAGGATGGTGAAATAGTCGGTGGCGCGCACGAAATCCTCGATCAGCTTCAGCTCGTCGAACTCCATTCGCGGTGCCAGTGCGATGTTCTGCTCGGCCGCGGCACGGTCCATGATCAGCCGCAGGCCGTGGCGCTGCGAGGGGATGACCAGCTTCAACTCGTTGATCCGCTGCAGGCTGACCGGTCCGTCGAATTCCATCCCGGTGTCGGACGAGGTGATCAGGCACAGATCCTCGGTGACGATGTCGACCATGCGTGGGTCGCGCAGATGCGGTGGCGCATTCACCACGATCAGGTCGAGGCGCGAGGTGCGCAGCATCTCCTGCAGGTCGGTGGTGTAACCCCCGGTCGCCTTCACGCGCACCTCGGGGTACTTCAGGACGAATTTTTGCAACGTTTCGCCAAGCGCCTTGTTTGCGACCGACGCGACAACGCCGATCGAAACGGTGCCGCGGATCTGCTGCTGGTCGCCCGACAACGCCTGGCTGGCGGTTTCGAGGTCTCGGATGATGCCGGAAAAGCGCGTATAGGCCTCTTCGCCTTCACGGGTGGGGAGCATGCCTTTCGGGGTGCGGCTGAACAGGGGGCGCCCGATTTCCTCCTCAAGTTTGGATATCTGCTGGCTGAGCGCCGGCTGGACGACGTTGAGCCGCCTTGCGGCGCTGGTCAGCGAGCCTTCCTCGTACACGGCAAGGAAGTACTTCAACTGTCTGAATTCCAAGGCAGACCTCCAGCTTAGATCCGGTCATGCCGCATTCTATCACGCATTGTTATTCCTTCAATCAGTCATCATTAATAGAATTGATTGCCGCCTGCCCTTAGCGTCCAGGAGGATCAGGAGGAGGCGAATGAACGAGGTCGGCAACGCGCCAATCGCACCAGGCGGCGACTCCCGGCGGCGTGACATGGATCTGCGGGGCTGGCTGCGGCGCATGGAAGACACCGGCCGGCTGGCAATCGCCAAACCGGGCGCCTCGCTGCAATTTGCGGTGGCTGGTCTGGCGAACCGTCACGACGGTCGGCAGGCGCTGGTTGCTCCTGCGCCTGAAGGGCATCCCGACGGCATCGTCGTTTCGGGCCTGCTGTCACGGCGGGAATGGATGGCCGAAGCGCTGGGCATCGCGCCCCAGGACCTGTTGGCTGAATTTCAGGCCGCCATCCGTTCGCCCGTTGCCGTACGCGAAGTGGCCGATGCCCCGTGCCAGGAAGTGATTCACGAAAACGTGGACCTGACGCGCCTTCTGCCGATCCCGACCCACAACGAGCACGACAGCGGTGCCTATATAACCGCGGGCCTCGTGATCTGCCGCAACCCGGAGACCGGGGTGCAGAACGTCTCGATCCACCGGCTGCAGATTTCCGGCGCGCGCGAGATGGGCGCCCTGTTGCTGCCGCGCCATACCTTGAGCTTCTTCACCGAGGCGGAGGAGAGGGGCGTAGATCTGGAGGTCGCGGTGGTAGTCGGCGCCTCGCCCGCCTGCCTCCTGGCTTCGCAGGCCATCGTGCCGATCGATTTCGACGAACTGACGATCGCCGGCGCACTCGGCGGCGCGGGTGTCGAGGTCGTGCGCTGCCGCACCGTCGACCTGCTGGTCCCGGCGCAAAGCGAGATCGTCATCGAGGGCCGCTTCCGCGCCGGCCTGCGCAAGCCCGAAGGTCCGTTCGGAGAGTTTCCGCAATATTACGGTGAGCGCGCCGACCGCCACGTCCTGGAAGTCGATTGCGTCACGACGCGCCGGAACCCGATGCTGCACACCATCGTCGGAGGTGCGCTCGAACATCTGATCCTGGGCGCCATTCCGCGCGAGGCGACGATCCTGAACTCCCTGCGCGACAACTTTCCCAATGTGCAGGACGTGCATCTCGCCCCCGGCGGGACCTGCCGCTACCACCTCTACATCAAGATGAAGCCGCGCCAGGCCGGCGAAGCGAAAAACGTCATCATGGGCGCCTTCGCCGCGCATTACGACATCAAGCACGTCGTGGTGGTGAACGAGGACGTGGACATCCACGACGCCGAGATGGTCGAGTGGGCCGTCGCCACGCGCTTCCAGGCTGACCGCGACCTCGTGGTGGTGTCCGGGGTGCAGGGCTCCAAGCTCGACCCCTCCACCGACAATGGCTACGGGGCGAAGATGGGCCTCGATGCGACGGTGCCGGTCGATGCGCCGCCGTTCCGGTTCACCCGTATCCGCGTCCCGGGCGAGGCCGAGATCGACCTCAACGCGGCCGTCGCGCAGGGGGTGACCCTGGCCCAGGTACTGGACGAGGGCGCGTGATGGCACAGGCCCAGATTCTGCGGGACGCACCCGCCGACGCGCTCGCCATCGACGAGGTGCGGGCGTTCCCGGTTTCCGTACCGCTGCCCGAACATGCCCGGGTCATGCTCGGCGTGGGCACGACGGTCAAGCGCGACGCCGTTATAGTGCGGGTGCGGACGAAGGGCGGGTTGACCGGCTGGGGCGAGGCGCACCACGGCCGCGCGCCCCGCGCCATCGCTGCCATCGTCAACGACACCCTGGCCGAGGTGCTCGAGGGGCAGGACGCCTGCGACGCGGTCGCGTTGAACGCCCGCATGGCGCGGGCCGCGCAACTGACACAGGGCAGCGGTGCCGCCGCCGCGCTGGCGATCAGCGGCATCGACATTGCGCTGTGGGACCTTCGGGCTAAAGCGGTCAACTGGCCGCTCTGCCGCCTTCTCGGCGGGGCGCCGAAACCGGTCATGGCCTATGCGGGCGGCGTCGCCCTGTGCTGGGAGGAGCCTGCGGCGCTGGTCGAAGAGGCGAGAGGTCTCGTTGCGGAGGGCTACCGCGCGGTCAAGCAACGCGTCGGGCAGGATGTGGCGCGGGACGCCGGCCGCCTGCGCGCCCTGCGCGAGGCGCTTGGCCCAGATATCACCATCCTGGCCGATGCGAATTCGCTCTACCGCATGGACGACGTGCGGCGGATCATGCCCGTGCTCGGTGAATGTGCCGTCGGCTGGCTGGAAGAACCCTTCATGCCCCAGGAATCGCGGCTCTACCGCGATGCGGCGGCGCTGGCGACCGTGCCGCTGGCGGCGGGAGAGAATCTCTTCACCCGGCAGGAATTCCGCCGCCTCATCGAAGACGGCGCCGTCTGCGAGATACAGCCCGACCTGTCGAAGGCGGGCGGGCTCACCGAGTGCCTGCGTATCGCGGGCTTGGCGCTGGCCAATGGGCTGGTCGTGCACCCCCATGCCTCGATGACCGCGCTCAACGCCGCGGCTACGCTGCATCTGCTGAGCGCGGTCGAAAACGGCGGCTTTCTGGAGGCCGACGTCTCGCGCTACAACTCGCTTCGCGACGACCTCGTCAGCGGGGCGCCCGTCATCGGCGCGGACGGAACCTTCCGCGCCACCGAAGCACCCGGACTGGGTGTCGAGGTCAGTGAAGAATTCATTCGAGAACATCCGCCAATCACCGGCTCCGCCTATCGGCGGGCCTGACGGCGGCCGGGCCGCCTGCCGACGCGGCCGGATTTGTCGGCGACAGAAGGAGGAGGAAACATGAAAGCCACCATTCATTCCATCATCGCCGGGACCATCGCGGCAGCGGCTTCACTGGTGTCGACCCTGCCCGTGGCGGCGCAGGACGAGCCGGTAAACCTCACCATGGCGTCGTTCAACGTCGGCGGCAGCTGGTACATCTACGCCACGGCGATCGCCGGCGTGGCGCAGGGTGCGCTCTCCGAGGGCTCCACCGTCGAGGTGCTGCCTTACCAGGGCGGCGTCGGCAACCCGATCCTCGTGAACCGGGGCGAGGCCGACATGGGCCTGAGTTTCTCGGCCCTGTCGAACTGGGCCTACAAAGGCACCGTGGTTTTCGACGAGCCGCATGAGAACGTCCGTGCGCTGGTCGGCGGCCTGAACAACCCGCACCGCCTCGGCATCGTCGTGCGCACCGACGCCGGCATCGATAGCCTCGATGACGTGGCCGAGGTGCCGACCCGCCTTGTCACGGTGCAGCGCGGCGGCGCGGGCGAGGCTCTGGCGCGGATGGCGCTCGATGCCTATGGGCTGGACTATTCCGACATCGAGGCCGCGGGCGGTCGTGTGACCCAGGTGGATCTGCCGGTTGCGATCCAGCAGATGCGCGACGGACAGGCCGACATGTTCATCCACAACATCGGCTACCGTCAGCCCGATGTGATGGAATTGGCCCTCGGCGGCGACGTGACCTTCATTGCGCTCGGCGAAGGAGAGATGAACACGTTGGCCGAGGAGTACGGGCTCCAGCCGGGCCTCGCGATCAGCCCCGGCGAGTTCGAGGGCGTCGCCGAGGACGTGCCGTCGGTCGGCTATCCCACCGGTGTCATCGCGAACGCCGAAATGCCGGACGACGTGGCCTATGCGATCACCCGCGCCATCGTCGAAAAAGCCGACACGATCCGTGCGGCCCACGCGAGCCTCGCCGACTTCGATCCTGAAGTTGCGGGCGAGCCCCTGCGCAACGGTGGCGTGCCGCTGCATCCGGGCGCCGAGCGGTTCTATCGCGAACAGGGCTGGCTGGACTGAGCCACGCCGCCCTATCGCATGACCCCTGCCGATCTGATCCGGCCGGGACAAGCCGTGCAGGACACCCAGCGGTCCAAGGCCGGTCCATGGCCGGCCACGGCTCAAAGGGAGGGAGAGACGACATGAGACGTGATTTCCTGAAAGGCGCGCTGGCGGTGCTTGCGGCCCCGGCGCTGACAACCCCGCTCATCCGCGCGGCGCCGGCGCAGGTGGCCGATCCCGTGAACCTCAGCTTCGCCACCTTCAACGTGGGATCAAGCTGGTATGTCTACGGCACCGCGCTGTCGGGCCTGATGCAGGGCGCCTTGCCCCGGGGCTCCAGCATCGAGGTGCTGGCCTATCAGGGCGGCATCGGCAATCCGATCCTCGTCAACCGCGGCGACGCGCAGCTTGGCCTGAGCTTTTCGGCCCTCTCGAACTGGGCCGCCAAGGGGATCATCGCCTTCGACGAGCCGCTGACCGAGATCCGTGCGCTGATCGGGGACATCGCCACGCCGCACCGGCTCGGCATCGTCGTGCGCCGCGATGCCGGGATCGAAAGCGTCGGCGACGCCGCCGACATGCCGATCCGCCTCGTTACCACCGCCCGCGGCTCGGCCGGCGAGGCGCTGGCCCGTCTGTCGCTGGAAAGCTTCGGGCTGACCTACGACGACGTGACCGCCGCCGGCGGGCGCGTGACCCACATCGACCTTCCCGTGGCGATCCAGCAGATGCGCGACGGGCAAGCCGACATGCTGATCCACAATGTGGGCTACCGCCACCCGGCGGTGCTGGAACTGTCGCTGGGCGGTGGCGTCACCTTCATCGGATTGGGCGAGGAGCAGATGGCCTACATCGCGGAAAACTACGGGCTCCAGCCCGGCCTGTCGATCCCGGCGGACGAATTCGAGGGCGTTGCGGCCGATATTCCGAGCGTGGGCTATCCCACCTCGGTGATCGTCAATGCCTCGGTGCCCGAGGCGGTGGCCCATGCCATTACCCGCGCGGTGTGCAAGAACCCCGAGGCACTGCGCACAGCGCATCCGGGCCTGGCCTCGTTCGACCCCGTAAACGCGGCCGACCCGCTGCGCAATGGCAACGTCCCGCTGCACCCCGGCGCGGAACGCTATTACCGCGAGGCAGGGTTGCTCTAGACGACTGCACTCCGCCCCCTTACCGGCGGCGAACGCTCAAAGGGCACATCGCCGTCGGTCGTGCGAGAGAGACACACATGATCGCGTCCACTCACCTTGCCATCCGGGTCATTGCCGTCGGCATCACGGCCCTCCAGCTCTATTCGGTCTTCGTCGCCCCGCTTCCCCTGCACATGCATTACGCATTGTTCCTGGCGGCGGTGCTTGTCCTGGTCTTCGGCAAGGACCTGCCCGAGCGTCCGCGGCTGGCGCAAGCGATCGACCTTTTGCTGATCGCCGTCACCATCGCCTGGGCCGCCTATATCGTGGCCAACCACGACCGCTTCATTACCCGGATCGCCTTCGTCGACCGGCCGACGATGTGGGACATGATCATGGGCACAGCCCTGATCGCGACGCTGATGGAGGCCACGCGCCGGGTGGCGGGATGGGGGCTCTTCGTCATCGCGGGGATATTCATCCTCTACGGATTCTTCGGCTATATCCTTCCCTCCTCGATCGGTCATTCGGGGCTGGGCCTGTCGCGCTTCATTGACATTCAGGTGCTGTCCAACAACGGCATCTTCGGCATCCCGATCGGGGCCGTGGTATCCTATATCTTCTACTTCATCCTCTTCGCCACGTTCCTGGAGCTCTCGGGCGGGGGCCAGCTCTTCATCGACCTCGCCTTCTTCGCCACCGGCCGCACCCGTGGAGGCCCGGCCAAAAGCGCCGTCATCGCCTCGGGGCTGATGGGTTCGATCAACGGCTCGGCGGTGGCGAATGTGGTCGGCACCGGCACCTTCACCATCCCGCTGATGCGCCGCTTCGGCTACAAGCCCACCTTCGCCGCGGCGGTCGAGGCCGCCTCATCGACCGGCGGGCAGCTGATGCCGCCGATCATGGGGGCCGCGGCTTTCGTCATGGTCGAATTGACCGGGCTCGACTATGTGACGATCCTCACCGGCGCGGCGATCCCGGCGGTGCTCTACTACCTTGCCATCCTCTTCGCCGTGGACCTGACGGCCAAGAAGGACGGGCTCAGCGGCCTGCCCGCGAAAGAGCTTCCCGACGTCAGGGCGGCCTCATGCGCCGCATCCACCTTCTCTTGCCGCTGGTCGTGCTGGTCTATCTCATGGTCTCCGGTCGGTCGCTGATGATGGCCGCGATCTACGCCTTCCTCGCTGCGATCGCCGTCAGCTTCGTGCGCAAGGAGACCCGCATCAAGGCGATGGATATGCTGCGGGGGCTGGAACAGACGGCCTATGCGATCCTGATCGTCGCCGTGCCCTGTGCCACGGCGGGCCTAATCATCGGCATCATCGTGCAGACGGGCATCGGCCTGAAGTTCACCGATTTCATCCTGTCGCTGGCCTCGGGCTCGCTGCTGCTGTCGCTGATCGCGGTGATGGTGGCCTGCATCATTCTCGGCATGGGCATGCCGACCGTCTCGGCCTACATCATGGTGGCGATCCTGATGGCGCCCGCGCTGACGCAGCTCGACCTCTACGTGCTGTCGGTGCATCTCTTTATCTTCTACTTTGCGCTGCTCAGCTTCGTGACGCCACCCGTTGCGCTGGCCTCCTACGCGGCGGCGGCGCTGGCGCGGACCAGCGCGACCGCCACCGGGGTGCACGCCTTCAAGCTGACGCTGCCGGGTTTCCTGATCCCCTTCGCCTTCGCCTACAATCCCGCGCTGGTGATGAACGGTGCGTGGCATGAGGTGATCTGGGTAACAACCAGCTGCGCC
Source organism: Chelativorans sp. M5D2P16 (assembly GCF_034427935.1). Lineage (NCBI taxonomy): Bacteria > Pseudomonadati > Pseudomonadota > Alphaproteobacteria > Hyphomicrobiales > Phyllobacteriaceae > Chelativorans > Chelativorans sp. M5D2P16. The sequence continues at coordinate 90,764 of NZ_JAXQNM010000039.1, forward strand.
ATCGGAGTTTATGCCATCGCGGGAACCGTCGTGGGGATGCATCTGCGCCGCTCGACGGGGCTGGAACGGGCCGTCGCGTTCGGCGCGGCGCTCCTTCTGATCACGCCCGAGCATCTGACGGACCTCCTCGGTCTCGCGGTCTTCGCCGCATTGATGTTCTGGCAGCAGCGCCGTCCGGAAGACGCGCCTGTGGCCGGGAGCGAGCCGCTCCAGAACCCTGAACTTCAACATGGGGAGTAATTGAATCATGACCGGCTTTGCCGCCCTTCACGCCATCGGCAAGACGCGTTTGGAGGCGGGGGATCCCGCCGCCTCCATCAACCCGGCGACGGGCGAGGAGGTGGGACGCTTCCCGGCTGGCGGAAAGGCCGAGGCGGAGGCCGCCATCGCTGCCGCGCGCCGCGCCTTCGACACGACGCTCTGGCCGCAGGCCCCGCGTGAGCGGCAACTGGCGCTGCTGCGATGGGCCGATGCTATGGAGCGTGACCTGCCACGGCTGGCTGAACTTTTGACGCTGACGAACGGCAAGCCTCTCGCCCATTCGAAGGGCGAGATGGCGGGCGCGATTTCCGAGGTGCGTTACTACGCGGGTCTGACCCGGCACAATCCCGGCCACGCGATGGAAGTGGCGCCGGGCGAGATCTCGGTCATGCTGCGCGAGCCCATCGGGGTGGCAGGGCTGATCGTCCCGTGGAACGCGCCTGCGGTGCTGCTGGTCCGTTCGCTGGCCCCTGCACTGGCGGTGGGCTGCAGCACGGTGACAAAACCGGCCCCGCAGACCGCGCTCTTCACAGCGGCGTGCATGGCGCCGCTGATCGACGACCCCGAAGTGCCCGCGGGCGTCGTGAATCTCGTCCTGGAGACCGGGCACGAAGTGGCCGAAACGCTCGTCGCCTCGCCTGACGTGGATGTGATCAGCTTCACCGGGTCGAACCTCGTGGGGCAGCGGATCATGGCGGCAGCCGCGCCGACCATGAAGAAGCTGTCGCTGGAACTGGGCGGCAAGTCCTGCTGTCTCGTGCTCGACGACGCGGATGTGGAAGCCGTCGCACCGAAGCTTGCCGCCGCCGCCACGATCATCTCGGGCCAGCAATGCACGGCTGCGCGGCGGGTCCTGGTCCATGAAAGCCGCTATGCGGAGGCGAAGGCCGCCCTGGCCCAAGCGCTGTCCGGCATCCGCATCGGCAACGGGATGGATGCCGCGACCGCGATGGGGCCGCTGATCGATGCACGATCTTGCGATGCCGTGTGGCGCGAAATCGAGGCCACCTTCGAGGCGGCCGACGAGGTGGTGCTCAAGGGCGAGCGCATGCCCGGCCCCGACGGCAGCGCCTTCATGTCGCCTTCGCTCGTCGCCACGCGCGACGACAACGCCGGTTTCGTGCAGGAGGAGATCTTCGGCCCCCTTCTGGTGATCGAACCTTTCGCCGACGAGGCTGAGGCGATCGCCAAGGCCAACAACACCGTCTACGGTCTTTCGGCCTCTGTCTGGACGAACCGCACCGATGCTGCCTGGCGGCTTGCGCGTGCGCTGCGTGACGGCACCGTCTGGATCAACGACCACAACAAGCTCTTCGCCGAGGCCGAGACCGGCGGCTACCGCCGTTCGGGCATCGGGCGGTTGCACGGCTACGAGGCGCTGATGGATTTCTGCGAGCTGAAGCATGTCTACCAGAACGTCGGCGTCGTCGGCGGCTGAGGGACGGAGCCGGCGCGGAAAATAGCGAGAAGATGCAAGGCCATCGCCGGCGGAATCGGAACGGATTGCCGCTTCGACAAGAGCGCCGCGAACGCAAGTGAAACCGGTACGATGCCGGGACCGGCGGATGTCTCGATCACCCGCTCCGGAACAGCTTGGGCCCCCGCCTGCCACAGGCGATGTTCGCGAAGCTCCTGATGTCGTTGCCGGTCACGTAGCGCTGGTGATTGCCTCGTCGACGTGGCCCTATGCATGAAGAGGACGCGGCTGCACACGTCGCGGGCGAACTTCATCTCGTGGGTGAGCATGAGGAGGGTCATGCCTTCGTCGGCCAGCCCGCGCACGACGGTCAGGACTTCAGCCGACACGGAATGCTGCCTTTACCCTTGCGTACCCGGGCTCTAGTCTTGGATCGATCTAATGTGCCGGAGCGGCGGTTTGGGAAAAAGGGAAAGCGTGAAGGGGAAGGCGGCCAAGCAGGCCACGCTGCTCGATGTCGCCCAGAAGGCGGGCGTGTCGCGCGCGACGGCTTCGCTGGTGGTGCGAAAAAGCCCCCTGGTCAGCGAGACCACCCGGGCCATCGTCGAAGAGGCCATGGAAGAACTCGGCTATGTCTATAACCTCAGCGCCGCCCGCCTGCGCGCGGCGCGCAGCCGCACCGTCGGCGCAATCGTGCCGAATCTCACCAACCCGTTCTTCTCGATCATGCTCTCCGGCATGGAAAGCGTGCTTGAAGCGGCGGGGCTGGTCGTCATCCTGGCCAATTCGAGCGAAGACACCCACAAGCAGGCGGCTTTCATCAGGCGCATGCGCGAACACGCGGTCGACGGGCTGATCATCTGTCCTGCCAAGGGGACGACCACAGAGCAGATCCGCAACATACAGGACTGGAACCTTCCGGTGGTCCAGGCCCTGCGCGTCGTTGCCGACACGCGGACGGACTACAGCGGCATCGATTATCGCGGCGGAATGGCCGCGGCGACGCACCGTCTGATCGCCCTCGGGCACAGGCAAATCGGGTTCGTGAGCATCGAAGGACACCATTCCGCGGAAGCCGCCAGGTTGGAGGGGTTTCGTAGTGCGCTCGCGGAGAATGGCTTGGCACCGGCCTTCATCGTCGAATGCGAGACAAATTCGCAGGCAGCGCGTGCGCTCGCGCCGGCGCTTCTCCGTTTGCCAAATCCGGCTTCCGCCATAGCTTGCTTCAACGATGTGATCGGCCTCGGCCTCCACCGGGGTCTGGTGGATCTCGGGGTCAGAATCGGCAAGGAGGTCTCTTTGTTCGGCTTCGATGATGTTCCGGAAGCGGATCTTGTCTCGCCGGGGCTGTCCTCGGTTTCCACGGATCCCCACGGTGTCGGCGAGCGCGCCGCGAGGCTGCTGCTGCGCCGCATTGCGGAGCCCGACACGCCGGCGGAAGCGGTCATCGCGCCGACCAGCATCGTCGAACGCCCGTCGATCGGACCTGCCGCTTCCTTGACGACCAGCGGCAGGAGGGATTAGATCGATCTAACGGACCGAGGCTTTGCGGCACTCGCGCCCGCGTCAGGGAGGATCAAGCTGGACTATCGGTTCAAATTCGCGCCCGTGCTCGAAAATTTCGACCAGCTTCTGGCCGGGGCGCTGGTGACGATCGAGCTGACCTTCGGCGCCATCCTCCTCGGTACGCTGATCGCGATTCCCTGCGCGGCGGGCAAGTCGGCAGGGCCGCGGCCCGTGCGGTGGCTGGTCAACGCCTATGTGGAGTTGATCCGCAACACGCCCTTCCTGGTGCAGATATTCTTCATCTTCTTCGCGTTGCCGCGGCTCGGCCTGCGCCTTGATCCCAATACCGCGGCCCTGACCGCGCTGACGATCAATGTCGGCGCCTATGCGACGGAGATCGTGCGGGCAGGCATCGAATCCATCCAGCGTGGGCAGCTCGAAGCCGGCACCGCGCTCGGCCTCTCACGCTTGCAGATTTTCCGCTACATCGTCCTGAAGCCGGCAATGCGGACCATCTATCCGGCGCTCACCAGCCAATTCATCTATCTGATGCTGACATCGAGCGTCGTGTCGGTCATTTCGGCGACCGACCTTGCGGCGGCCGGCAACACGATCCAGTCCCAGACCTTCGCGGCTTTCGAGGTGTATCTGGTCATCACCCTCATGTACCTCATCCTTTCGCTCGGCTTTTCGGCGCTGTTCTCGTCGGTTCAGCGTGCCCTCTTCAATTATCCCCTGGCACGGTAGGCACCGAGCGATGATACGCAGCTTCGGGATAAATGAGTTCTGGTTCATCGTCCTGGCAGTGCAATGGACGCTGGCGCTGTCGGCGGTGGCCTTCGCAGGCGGCGCGGTGGGCGGCCTGTTGATCGCGTTAGCGCGTGTCTCGCGCCTCGCCATCCTACGTTATCCGGCTCTCGGTTATATCCGCCTTTTCCAAGGCACACCGCTGCTGATGCAGCTCTTCCTCGTCTTCTTCGGTCTTAACATCCTCGGCGTTTCCGTCGATCCCTGGATTGCCGCATCGATTGCCCTGACGCTCCATGCAAGCGCCTTTCTGGGCGAGATATGGCGCGGCTGCATCGATGCGGTGCCGGGCGGACAAATGGAAGCCTCCTGGGCGCTCGGCCTGAAATATTACGACCGGATGCGCCACGTCGTCCTGCCACAGGCGGCCAAGATTTCGGTGGCGCCCACGGTGGGCTTCCTGGTCCAGCTGATCAAGGGCACCTCGCTCGCCTCGATCATCGGCTTCGTCGAGCTGACGCGCGCCGGCCAGATCGTCAACAATGCCACATTCGCGCCCTTCACCGTCTTCGGCCTGGTCGCGATTCTCTATTTCATCCTGTGCTGGCCGCTATCGCTGCTGGCACGCAATCTTGAGCGGCGTTTCGCTCTCGCGACTCGACGTTGACGAGCTTCACCAAGGGAAGGAGGACACCATGCGTTTCTTAAACAGGGCAATCGGGCTGGCCGCCGCGGCGGCTGTAACGCTCGGTCTCGCCACAATCGCCGCCAGCGCCCAGACACCGGAGGAGATCCAGTCGCGCGGCACCATCAATATCGGCATGCTGGTGGATTTCCCGCCATTCGGCTTCCTCGACGAGCAGGGCCAGCCGGCCGGCTATGACGCTGAGGTGGCGCGGCTTCTGGCCGAGGATCTGGGTGTGGATCTCAACATCGTGCAGGTGACGGGGCCGAACCGCATCCCCTATCTCCTGTCGGGACAGGTCGATATCCTGGTCGCTTCCCTGGGCATCACGCCGGAACGGGCCGAGCAGGTCGATTTTTCCGACCCCTATGCGGGCATCGAGATCTTCGTCTATGGCGATGCCGACCTGGAGGTGAACGACGCGGAGGATCTGGCCAACCAGGACATCGCCGTGGCCCGCGCTTCGACGCAGGACACCGCTATCACTGAGATCGCCCCCGACAGCGCCAACATCCAGCGTTTCGATGACGATGCCAGCGCGGTCCAGGCGCTCCTGTCCGGCCAGGTGCCACTGATGGGCGCTTCCAACGTCGTCGTCGCCCAGCTCAACGAACGTGCGCCCGGCGAATACGATACGAAGTTTTCGCTCAGCAAGCAGAGCCAGGGCATCGCCACGCGCCCCGACCAGGACGAACTGATGGCCTATATCAACGATTTCCTGCAGCGTAAGAAGGAAAGCGACGAGCTGAATGCGCTTCATGAGGAATGGGTCGGTGGGCCGCTGCCAGAGTTCGTAGGCGAGACCCAGTAGAAACCGAGCCACGGCATGCCGGAGATGACGTGATGACGCGACAGGATTCACCTCGGAGCGCCGACCCCGGCACGCCCGCCATCCGCATGGAAGATGTCGACAAGTGGTTCGGCAAGTTCCAGGCACTGAATAAGATCAACCTCGAGGTGGCCCGCGGCGACAGGATCGTCGTCTGCGGGCCGTCGGGGTCCGGCAAGTCGACGCTCATCCGCTGTATCAATCAGCTCGAAACGGTGCAGGGCGGCAGGATCTTCGTGGACGGCGTAGAGCTGACGGCGGGACCGAAGAACGTGGAGAAGGTCCGGCGCGACGTTGGCATGGTCTTCCAGCAGTTCAATCTCTTTCCGCACATGACGGTGCTGCAGAACTGCATGCTTGCACCCATGAAGGTGCGCGGCGCCTCGCGCGCCGAAGCCGAAGAAACCGCGCGCCGATACCTCGCCCGCGTCAAGATCCCCGAGCAGGCAGACAAATATCCCGCCCAGCTATCGGGCGGCCAACAGCAGCGCGTGGCGATCGCCCGCGCCTTGTGCATGAATCCGAAGGTCATGCTGTTCGACGAGCCGACCTCGGCGCTCGATCCGGAGATGGTTCAGGAAGTGCTCGACACCATGATCGACCTCGCCCAGGAGGGCATGACCATGGTCGTCGTGACCCATGAGATGGGGTTTGCGCGGAAGGTGGCCGACCGGGTGGTGTTCATGGATGCCGGCGAGATCGTCGAAGCCGGCGAGCCCGAAAGCTTCTTTTCAAATCCGCGGCACAAGCGCACGAAAACCTTTCTGGGCCAGATTAGCGCGGCCTGAACTGGCGCTTCGTCCTGGCTGAGCCACTGCTGCCGCGGGCCGGCGACATCGGCTACATTCGAGCGGCCTTGCGTGCAGGCAGTGGGATAGAGCGGGGTGCGCTCACATTCGTTCGCTTGCCTGCTCTATCTGTTTGTTTTCGCCGCATTTGTGCCACGCCAAGTGATTCCACTTGGCTGCAAAATGCTCTAGGTAGTTAATCGTACATAGGTCACGCGCAGGCGAGCCGTGGTGCCGACTTCCCCCGGCTCTACCATCTGCCGCCCTTTTCCTGACGCGGGGCGCTACCGCGCTGACCTGCTCGCGTCCAATTGCATCAGAAGCCGGTCCATCATCCGATCGCAGCTGCCGAGCTGCGCCATGGTGACGTATTCGTCGGGTTTGTGGCCCTGTCCTTCCATGTCGCCCGGCCCGCAGATGAGCGTGGGGATGCCGAGCTGTGCGAAATAGCCGGCCTCGGTGCCATAGGCGACCTTGATGGTCTCATGTGCGCCGCTCAGCACGGCGACGCGACGGGCCGCCTCGTGATCGGGGGCGATCTGGAAACCGGGATAGGCATTGGTGCGTTCGATCGCGATCTGCGCTGCCGCGTCCTGCGTGCGGAAGGGCCGCAGGATGCGGTCCGTTTCCTGCCTCAGCCGTGTCAGGAAGTCTTCCTGCGTATCGCCGGGGAGGTGGCGCAGTTCGAACTCGATCCGGGCATGGTCGGGTACGATGTTCAGCGCCGTTCCTCCCTGCATCCGCCCGGCATGCACCGTCGAATAGGGCACGTCATATCCCGGGTCCCGCGCAGCCGAATGCGCATAGTGATCCTGCAGTCGGCGCAGGGCCGTAATGAATTCGGCGGCTAGATGCAGCGCGTTGACATAGCGCGGCGCAAGCGAGGAGTGACCGGCTGTGCCGCGGCATGTGGCCTGCAACGCGATCTTGCCCTTGTGGCCGATGGCCGGCCGCATTGCTGTCGGCTCGCCGACGATGCACAGTTCGGGTTGCCAGCCGAGCGCCTCGTATCCCGGCAGCATCTGCCGGATGCCGACGCAGCCGACCTCTTCGTCGTAGGAGATCGCCAGCATCAATGGCCGCTCAGGCGGCGTTTTCGCCGCCCGTGTTGCCAGCGACAGCATCGTGGCGAGATAGCCCTTCATATCCGTCGTTCCCCTGCCGTACAGCCTGTCGCCGTCGCGCGTCAGCCGAAACGGTGGGCGGGTCCAGTTCTGACCCTCGACCGGCACGACGTCGCTATGGGCCGACAGCATGACGCCGCCCGGCCCGTCGCCCCCCAGCCGAGCCATCAGCCCCGCCTTCCGTCCGGATGGATCGGGCAGACGGTGGGTCCGGAAACCGGCCTCGGTCAGATGCCGCTCTACGAAATCGATCAGGTCGAGATTGCTGTCGGCGCTGACCGTGGGGAAGGCGATCAGCCGTTCCAGCAGTTCGAGCGTGGTCGGATACGGGGCGGTTGTCTTGGTCATGACGGCGAAAGCCCGGCGAGGTGTGTCATTCGGCTGCCAATTCAGTGATCTCGCGCCGGAAGGGCAGCGCGTCACCGCTTGGCGCGCAATCCAGTTCACGGGCATAGCGGTGGCCGGCGTAGATCGCCCAGGCGATCGGGCCGGCAGCCTCGGCATCGCCGAAGATCCTGACCGATCTGATGCCGGCCTCGGCCCAGTTGTCCTGCCGGGAGAGCAGGTCCCGGTACAACTGATCGTTGCCGCTGCGCGAAGCCACCATCACCACCGCATCCGCCGGATACCGGCAGGTCTTGCCGGTATACACACAGTTGCTGACGACATGGTCGCTCGCGATCTCGGTGACGCCGCGATTCAGCACGATGTCTACGCCAAGCGCGTCCAGCCGCGCGTGGATCGTCCCCTGTTCCAGCGTGTTTCTGGTCCAGTCCGAAACATAGGCGGAGGGCGTGATCAGCGTGACCCTGGCGCCCTGCCGGACCAGCAGCTCGGCCAGAACACCGCCCATATAATAATGGTCGTCATCGAAAATCACCACGTCGCCGCCGGGAACATCGCCGTCCATCAGGTCGTCGGGGGTGTAGACGGTTGCGCCTTCGGCGATCTTCATCGGCACGACATGCTGGCGCGCAACGCCGTCACGGCGCCAGGTCGCGCCGGTGGCGATGGCGACGTTCTGAAAGCCGAATTCCATTATGTCTTCAGCGCTCAGCCGGCTGTCAAAATAGGTTTCGATATTGGGCTTCTGGCTGATCTGGTATTCACGATATTCCAGCACCCGACCCCAAGCAGACAGCCCAGGCAGGCGACGCTCCCGCGCTACGCGTCCGCCCAACTCGGTGCCGGCTTCGGCGATCGCCACGTCATAGCCACGCTCGGCCAGCGCCCGTGCGGCCTCCAGCCCCGCGGGGCCCGACCCCACGACAAGAACGTTGTCGCTGTCGCCCTTTTCGTTCATGCGCTCCGGGTGCCAGCCCTTGCGCCATTCCTCCATGAAGGTGGGGTTCTGCGTGCAGCGGCTGATCGACATGGTCATGTCGCCGGTGATGCAGATGTTGCAGCCGATGCATTCGCGGATGTCCTCGACCCGGCCTTCCTCGACCTTCTTCGGCAGGAACGGATCGGCGATCGAGGGGCGCGCGCAGCCGATGAAATCCAGCGTGCCCGACTTGATCATCTTCACCATCACATCAGGCGAGGTGAAACGCCCGACGCCGACGACGGGCTTATCGGAGAGTTCGCGGATTCCGTGGACGAGTTGTTCCTGCGCGGCTTCCTCCTTGAAGCGCGAGGGGCCGGAGCAATCCTCCCATGTGCCGTGCGCAAGATCCCACAGATCAGGCAGATTGCGGTTCATCTCGATGAAATCGCGCACCTCGGCGTTCGAGAAGCCAAGCTCACCGATCGTCTCGTCAAGGCTGATGCGCAGGGTGATGCCCATCGTGTCGCCCACCGCGTCCCGGATGTCGGCGACCACCTCGTTGACGAAGCGGGCGCGATTTTCCAGGCTGCCGCCATATTCGTCGATCCGCTGATTGGTCGCGCGGCTGAGGAAATGCTGGAAGATCCCGAACCCATGCGCGCCGTAAAGGCAGATCAGGTCGAAACCCGCGATCTTCGACCGCTCGGCCGCATTCACGAACCAGTGCCGCAGGTCGCGGATGTCCGATTTGGACAGCGCCCGCGCCTGCACCGGATCGTTGGTGAAGGTGCGGATGGGCAGGGCCGACGGCGCCAAAGGCACCTCTTTCGTGTAGAGGTTGGGGCCGTTGATGCCTGAATAGGCGAGCTGGATTCCGGCCAGCGCCCCATGCGCTTTCATCTTCTCGGACATGCGGCGCAACTGGGGGATGTCCTTGTCCTCCCACAGCCGCAACTCGATGAACGGCGTGATCTCGGACGTATGGTGCATCTCGCACTGTTCGGTGAAGATGACGCCCCAGCCGCCCTCGGCCTTGATGCCGCGCATCTCGGCAGCGGCCGAAGGATCGCGGTATCCGCCACCGTTGCAATGCGGCACCTGGTAGAACCGGTTCTTGGCCGTCACCGGGCCGATTTGCATCGGTTCGAACAGAACATCGTATCGAGGATCGCGCAATCCAGCCTCCCTTCCAATGCTCCGCCAGCATAGGAAGCATGGGGCCGAAGGAAAGTCGTGATTGCGAAAGCCCCGCTTCGGCGCAGCCTAATCTCCGTGCGATTTCTGCGCCTTGTGCACATGGACGCGGAAGGCCTCGTAAAGCCGCTTGCGAGCCGGTGGCCGATTAGAGTTCACGCCCTCACCGGGCGAGGGAAAGCAGCGGCTTTTCGTCGGGTGCGAAACCGTTCATCGGCCGGACATTCACGATTCATCTGACGACGCGTTCTGTACCGAAGACACCTTGCTCGAGGACGAAGCGACGGCAATGATCGAGGAAAGCCTGCACCGTCTGCGTGCGGTGCTCGGCATTGGGCATCGCAACGCCCATGGTGAGCGGCCTCAAATCGCTCTCCAGCGACACGAATACCAGCGGTTTGCCGTCGGGCGACATGGTGTTGAGCGGCCGCATGTTGGCGATGCCGTAGCCGAAACCGTTCCCGACCATGGAGCGCATCACCGCTATGTCCCCGGTGCGTTCGGCGATGTTGGGCCTCAAGCCCCTCATTTGAAATGCCGAAAGGAAATATTCGCGGCTGTAAGGCAGGTCGAGCAGAACCATCGGTTCCTCGACAAGCTCTTCGGGAGTAATCCCCTTCTGCAGTGCCAGGCGGTGCCCCCCTGGCAGCATGACATAGGCCGGCAACTGCATCAGCGGCTCGAACATGATGTCATGCGAGAGTTCCAGATCATAGGTGAGCGCCGCATCGATCTCGCCGCGTTGCAGCATCTCGAGCAATTGGCCCTGATTGCGCTCCACCTGCCTGACACGTACCTCCGGATAGGTGTCCTCGAACTTCCGGCGCAGCGCGGGAAGGACGATCTGCGCAAAGGTGAGCAGACAGCCTATCGCCAGCGGGCCCCGTACCTTTTCGGCGATGTCGCCGGCGATATCGTGAAGTGCGTCCGCATCGCCGAGCAAGCGCGCGGCTTCCTTGAAGAACACACGTCCGCCGGCCGTGAGCGACAGGCCGTGCGAATGCTTGCGAACGAAGAGCTGGATGCCGAACTCTTCCTCGAGCTGAGCGATCGACGCCGAGATGGACGGTGGAGAGACGTTGACCTGTTCGGCAGCCTTGGCTATCGAGCCAGCTTCGCCTACGGCAACGAAATATTCCAGTTGTCTGAGCGTAAAGCGAAGCGGCATGGACGTCTATATTGCCGGTTTCAGCACCGCGATCAAGCGGTCGGCTCCCTCGAATACTTGATCCAGGTCGTCTTGAGGGCAGTGTATTTGTCGAACGAATGAAGCGAAAGGTCCCGGCCGAAGCCCGACTGCTTGAAACCGCCGAACGGGGTCATCGGGCTCAACGCGTCCACCGTGTTCACCGACACCGTTCCGACGCGCAGCCGGCTGGCGACGCGCTGGGCGCGAGACAGGCTGTCCGTCCAAAGCGACGCGGCCAGCCCGTAGATGCTGTCGTTGGCGATGCGCACCGCCTCCTCCTCCTCGTCGAAAGGGATCACGGCCAGTACGGGACCGAATATCTCCTCGCGAGCGAGCGCGTCGTCCGGCATCACGCCGTCGAATATGGTGGGCTGCACGTAGTTGCCCCGCCCGTTGACGGTGACCCGGTCCCCGCCGGCGACAAGGCGCGCTGTCTTCTTGCCCGCCTCCACGAAGCGCATGACATTGGCGGTGTGGCCGGCATCCACCATCGCTCCCATTTTCGAAGCCGGGTCGAGCGGATCTCCCGGTTGGGTCCCCGCTGCCCGCTCGGCCAGCTTTTCGAGCAGCGCATCCTTGACGCCGCGCTGCACCAGCAGCCGAGAATTGGCCGAGCATACCTCCCCCTGGTTGAAGAAGATGCCAAGCGCGGCCATGTCTGCCGCTGCATCCAGATCTGTACAGTCGGCGAACACCAGGTTGGGGCTCTTGCCGCCGGTCTCCAGCCACACCTGCTTCATGTTCGACTGGCCCGAATACTGCAGGAACATCTTGCCGACCGCCGTCGAGCCGGTGAAGGCTAGGCAATCCACATCCATGTGCCGGCCAAGCGCCTGACCGGCGGTCTCGCCGAGACCCGGGACCACGTTGAGCACACCCGCGGGCAGCCCCGCTTCCACGGCGAGTTCCGCGAGCCTCAATGCCGAGAACGGCGACTGCTCGGCCGGCTTGAGCACGACGGAATTGCCCGCCGCAAGCGCGGGGGCGCACTTCCACGTTGCCATGTCGAGGGGGAAGTTCCACGGCACCACCGCGCCGACAACGCCGAGCGGTTCGCGCCGCACCAGCACCAGATCTCCCTCGCCCGTGGGCGCGACCTCGCCATAGATCTTATCGATGGCCTCCGCATACCACTGAAAGATCGCAGCCGCGCCCGGCACGTCGACGGTGGCTGCATCCTTGACCAGCTTGCCCATGTCCAGCGATTCCAGGAGCGCAAGCTCATGCAAATTTTCCCGCAGCAGTTCTGCAAGGCGCAGAAGCACCTGCTTGCGATGGGCGGGCGCGGCCCGCGACCACACTCCCGATTCGAAACTGCGCCGCGCTGCGGCGACCGCGAGATTGACTTCCTCTTCGCCGCAGGAGGCGACTTCGGCAAGCGTTTCGCCGGTCGCCGGGTTGATGCTGGCCAACGTCCTGCCCGAGGCTGATTCGACGAACCGGCCGTCGATAAACGCCTTGTCGCGGAAGCGGATCTGCGACGCCTTGGCGATCCAGTCTTTGTGGCCGAGTTCGCTCATTGATGGCTCCTGATGGCGTGATCATTCGTCGTGGCGAAAGGCGCAGCTTGGCGCAGTGTTGGTCCGCCAACGGTGCGATCGGACACTTTCCATCCGATCGCACCGCTGATCGACGAGCTGCCAGGACACGTCGCAGAAGGGCCCGCCAGTTTTGCGCGGGAGCGGTGCGGGCAGCCAGCTGCCTTACATATCGACCCATTCGCCGTCGCGAACGACGTGCAGGTCGATATTCACATCCATCTGGGTCTGGCCGTTCTCATCGAAGGAGACCTCGCCGAGTATGCCCTCATGCTGGATGTCGCGGATCGCTTGGCTCAGCGCTGCCTTGTCTTCGATGCCCTTGTCCTCGATGACCGCGAGCAGGATCTGCGCGGCTTCATAGGCGTATTTGGCGTAGGAGCCTGCCGGCTCGGCGAAACCCTGGGCCTCATAGGCTTCCTCGAACGCCTCCAGCTTCGGGTTCGACTGGACCGACGGCGTGCCCACGATGGTGCCCTCGGCAGCCGCGCCGGCGATCTCGATGAATTTCGGGTCGTAGATCCCCGAAATGCCGTACATCGGCAACGAGCCCATGCCGAGATCCGCCATCTGGCTGCGTACGAGTGCGGCTTCCGTCACCACGCCGCCGAAGTAGATCGCATCGGGCGATGCCGCCTTGGCGGTCGTCAGCATCGCGCGGAAGTCCGTCGTGCCGACGGCCGCGGCGTCTGACGAGACGATCTCGCCGCCGGCGGCGGTGAAGAACTCGGTGAACCATTTGGTGTTGGCCACCCCATAGTCCGTAGTGTCGGAGATGATCGCGATCTTCTTGACCTTGCCTTCCTCGATGATGGCGTCGGCAAGCGGCTTGTTTTCATTCACGAGCGTGGGCGTGACGCGCGTGACGTTGGGAAGGTTCTGCTCGGTGATCTTGGGACTGATCGCGCCCCAGACGATGAACGGCATCTGGGCGCGGTTGAAAATGGGGATCGTCGCCAGCGCGACGGGGCTGTTCCAGTGCCCGGTCGCGGCCACGACCGCCGGATCGTTCACCAGCTTCTGGGCCGCCGACACGCCGACGCTTGGGTCGGAAGCATCGTCGAGGACCACGGCCTCGACCTCATGCGGATAGCCTTCCGCATTGGCTTGCTCGATGGCCAGCAGGAAGCCGTTGCGCGCACCGAGACCCTGCTGGGCGTTGCCGCCCGACAACGGGCCGATAAAGCCGAGCTTGATCTGGTCGGCCTGGGCCTGGGCTACACCCAGTGCCAGGGCGAACACAGAGCCGGCAACGATGGAGGATACGCTCTTGAGCGCCTTTCGCCTGGTTTGCATGGTTCCACCTCAAAAGGATTGTCTGCCGCACCGAATGCGGTGCGCCGGTCGCTATCGCCGGTCAGGATGACCTTATTCCCCTGGGGGCGTGCGAGAAATTCGGAATTTGCTATCCGTGACTTCGGAGATTCATTATGTGCGCTCGGGGAGGTCGCTGGTAACTCTCCTGCCTCCACAACAAGAAGATGGACCGGATGGCGGAACTGCTTATCCAGCAATCGGTGAACTGGATTACCCTTGGCTCGATCTACGCCCTGCTCGCCATAGGGTTCAGTCTGATATTCGGCATTCTCAACGTCATTCATTTCTCCCATGGCGATGTGGCGATGACCGCGCCCTTCATTGCCCTGGCGGCGGCGCAGATCCTTGCCGCGAGCTTCGGGGCGTTTGCGCCGGCCTGGCTGGTGCTGGCGGTGATTGCGGCCGTGCTGGCCGTCGGTATGATCGGCGTGGTGCTCGACAGGGTGGTCATCCGCCGCTTTCGCGATGCGCCGGCGATGATGGCGCTGGTGGCGACGGTGGCGCTCGGCATCGTCATCCGCGAGCTCATCCGCCACCTCTATCCGCAAGGCTCCAATCCACACGCCTTTCCACGCCTGGTTTCAGGTGTGGCGTTCGATATTGCCGGGGTGCCGGTGAACTGGTTCGTGCTGCTGGTGGTCGGGACCACGGCGCTGCTGGTAGCGCTGTTGTTCGTCTTCCTGCGCATGACCCCGCTCGGCCTGCGCATTCGCGCCGCGTCGGAGGACCGCCTGGTGGCGCGCATGATGGGTATACGCGATCACCGCGTCTTCCAGGCGACCTTCTTCATCGCCTCATCAATCGGCGCGATCGCGGGCCTGCTTTTCGCTAGCTATGCCGGCGTCACCCGCTTCGATTTCGGCGTGATGGCCGGTTTGCTCGGCTTCTCGGCAGCGGTCATCGGCGGGCTGGGCTCGATGCCGGGCGCCATCATCGGCGGACTCGTCATCGCCGGCATCGAGGTGCTGGCCCAAACCTTCGTAGAGGACGGCGCATCCTACCGGCTGGTCTTCGTTTTCGTCCTCGTCATCGTCGTGCTCGTCTTCCGCCCCGCCGGGCTGCTCGGTCGGACCACCATGGAGAAGGTGTAGAAATGGGAGGTTCGACCTCGTCCCCCGCGCCGCGAACCGCAACGGCGGCCGCATTGGCTATCCTCTCCCAGTTGTGCGGCGCGGCCCTTCTCTATGCGATACTCAAGGCCGAGGGGACCTGGCACGTGGCGGGGCTCCTGGCCTTGCTCGGCCTGGGTTTCTACCTGCTGGAACGGTTTCCGTGGATAGGCGACTTCGTCACGGCAAGCCTGGCGCGCGTGCCGCTGGTCACCATGGCGACGGCGGCCGTCATTGTGCTGGGCTTCCCGTTCCTGGTGGGCACCAACACCTACGTTCTGCATCTGCTGATCGTGGCGCAGCTCTACGCGGTATTGGCATTGGCTCTCAACTTCCAGCTCGGCAGCGCCAACATCCCGAATTTTGCCACCGGCGCTTCCTACGGCATCGGCGCCTATGTGTCGGCGCTGCTGGCGCTCAATCTGGGGATGAGCTTCTGGCTGACGCTGCCCATCGCCGCGCTCGCCGCGACGCTGTTCGGCTTCATCATCGGCATTCCCTCCATGCGCACGCGTGACACCTATCTGGCGCTGGTCACCATCGCCTTCGGCGTGGTCGTGCAGCAATTGCTCAACAATCTCGACTGGACGGGCGGACCCAACGGCCTGGTCGGCATTCCCGCGCCCAGCCTTTTCGGCCATTCCTTCGCCAGCCCGCTGCAGGTGTTCGGCTGGACGCTTCCGAGCCAGGCAAATTTCTATTATCTGGCGGCCGCACTGGTGGTTGTAGCCATCGTCACGGCGCAGCGCCTCCACGGCTCGCGCATCGGTCTCGCCTGGAATGCACTGCGCGCCGACGAGATCGCCGCCAAGGCGCAAGGCATCAATGTCGCTTGGTACAAGGTGCTTGCCTTTGCCGTCGACGCCTTCCTGGCGGCTTTCGCCGGCACGATCTACGCCTTCTACGTTTCCTACATTTCGCCCGACAACTTCACCTTCCTGGTCTCCGTCACCATCATGACCATGGTCATCGTCGGCGGCATGGACAACATCTTCGGGGTGATCGTCGGGGCGTTCCTGCTGACCATCCTGCCGGAGAAGCTGCGCGCCTTCTCCGATTACCGTCTGCTGTTCTTCGGCGTCGTGGTTATCGGCTTCCTCATGATCCGTCCGCAGGGCCTATTCCCGCAACGCCTGCGCCATTATGGAGGCCATCGGTGAGCGTGCTTCTCGACATCGAGAACGTGACCATGCGCTTCGGTGGGCTGGTGGCGCTGGACGATGTCACCTTCTCCATCGAAAAGGGCTCGGTGCTGGCGGTGATCGGGCCGAACGGCGCCGGAAAGTCGACATTGTTCAACGTCGTGACCGGTGTCTACAAGCCGACAGCGGGGCGGGTGACGTTCGACGGGGCCGATATCACCGGAAAGCCGACCTACGAAGTGGTGCAGCGGGGGATTGCCCGTACCTTCCAGGCGTCGCGCCTGTTCTCCGACCTCAGCGTGCTCGACAACGTCATCATCGGCATGCATACGCGCACGAAGACCGGCGTTCTGAAAGCGCTCTTCCGCCCCGGCGCCTCGCGGCGCGAAATGGCGGCCTGCGTCGAGAAGGCGGAGACGCTTCTGCGCCTCGGCTCCGGCGATCTCTACGAGCAGCGCTACCGCCCGGCGGGTACCTTGGCGCAGGCCGACCGGCGCCGGCTGGAGATCGCCCGCGCGCTCGCCTCGCAGCCCAAGCTGCTCCTGCTCGACGAGCCGTCGGTCGGCATGGACGACACCGAGACCGATGCGCTGGTGGCCGATATCGCGCGGCTGCGCTCGGAACATCCGGAGCTGTCGGTGATCCTGATCGAGCACGACATGCGGGTCGTGGAAGCCTTCCCCGAGCGTGTCATGTGTGTCGATTACGGCAGCCTTATCGCCGAGGGTGGCTTCGCGGCGGTCCGCGCCGATCCGCGCGTGCAGGAAGCCTATCTGGGAAAGGCGGCGGCCCATGCTTGAGCTGAAGGACGTGGACACCGCCTATGGAACGGTGCCGATGCTGCGCAACGTGACGATGAGCGTGCGTGCCGGCGAACTGGTGTGCCTGCTCGGGCCGAACGGCGCCGGCAAGACCACCACCTTCATGACCGTGTGCGGCGTGGTGCGTGCGCAGCGCGGCAAGGTCGAGGTGATGGGCAAGAATATTGCCGTGCTGGGCACGGAGAACCTGGCCGCGCTCGGCGTCGGCCTCGTTCCGGAGGGGCGCCGTCTGTTTCCAAGCCTTACCGTCCTTGAGAACCTGCGCCTCGGCTACGATGCCGTCGCCGGCCGCGACCTGAATTTCGAGGTCCAGCTCGAGAAGATGTCGGACCTGTTTCCACGCATCCGCGAGCGGCTGCGGCAGGTGGCGGGCACGCTTTCGGGTGGTGAACAGGCGATGGTCGCGCTGGCGCGTGCGCTGATCGGCGAGCCGAAGCTCGTGGTGATGGACGAGCCGTCGCTGGGCCTCTCGCCCAGGCTGATCGGCGAGTATTTCGAAACCACACAGGAGATTCACCGCCGCGGAACCACCGTGCTTTTGATCGAGCAGAACGCCGAGATGGGGCTCAGCATCGCCGACCGCGGCTATGTCCTGGTCAAGGGCAGGGTGGCGCAGGAAGGGCCGGCACGGGAGCTGTTGTCGTCCAGGGCAGCCAAGAGCCTCTACCTCTGAGCATCACCGGTTTGCGGCATCCGGACCACGTCCGCGCGGACATGTTCAGCGCTTTTCGATCCTGAAGATGTAATCCGGGATGGCATTCCGCCCCGTGTCACTGGTCTCCAGGGACGCCGTAGGAGGGGGCTTCGCGCGGATCGAGGGCACGCTGGATGTAGGCGTCCAGTTGCGGCTTATAGATATCCCACGCGGTGGCGACGGCCTCGATCGGGCACTCTTCAGTCCAGTCGCAGCGCAGATCGGCGACAGGCCAACTGACCTTGTCGACGAGTTTGAGCCCCGCCGAATGCACCGGGCCGGCTTCGCCGCCGGCCGCCAGACCGGCCCGCATCGCGGCGATCAGGCGATCGCCCAGATGGCCCGAAGAGGCGAGAAATCCGTCGACGATGGCCTGCGGCACGCCGTCATTGGCGAGCAGGTTTCCCCCCGAGGCGACATTCTCGGCCTGCGCCTCAGTCCAGATGCCAAGGGAATTCGGACCGGAATGAATGGCCGTGCGCCCCGCGCGGTCGACCGCGAGCACCTGCCGGTAGGCGATGAACCTGCCACACCTCTTCACCTCGGCGATGGCCTCTTCGGCGCTCATGCCCTCTTCCATCAGGTCGAGCGCCAGCGGTCCCAGGGTCGGATCCGTCACGTTTTGCGATGCCACCGCGCCGACGCCGGCGCGGGCATAGGAGCAGCGCGCGGCAACGGCCGGGGAGGAGGAGGAGATGGCGACGCCGAACATGCCGGTTTCGTGGCAGCGGGCAACGAGTGAAAAGGTCATGGGATCACTCCGGGATCACTGCGGTGCCGTCGATCTCGACCAGCCACTCCGGCCGTGCCAGCGCCTGAACGACGAGCCCGGTCGACACCGGATGTACGTCTTTGATGTATTCGCCCATCGTGCGGTAGACGGCCTCACGGTGGCGCACATCGGTGAGATAGACCACCACCTTCACCAGATGCTCCATGCGGCCGCCGGCTTCTTCGATCAGCTGCTTGATGTTCTGCATGACCTTGTGGGTCTGTTCGACCGGGTCGTGGCTGTCGATGTTCGCCGCGTCGTCCAGGTTCTGCGGGCACTGGCCGCGCAGCCAGACGATCTTGCCGCCCCGGGTGACGACCGCCTGGCAAAGGTCGTTGTCGAGATTCTGCTCCGGATACGTGTCTTTCGTGTTGAACTTGCGAATACGGGTGTGCGCCATCTTGGTCTCCATCTCGAAGCGTCTTCGGGCCGAAGGACGGCCGCGATGCGAGCCGTGCCGGATTGCCGGAAGCTCCAGCCGCCGTCCTTCAACTGCCGTCAACGTTGGCTCTTGTGTCTCGCGGACTCATGATACTCCAGATACTTGCGCTGGGTGGAAATCTGGTCCGCCAGGTACTTGGCGTCGTGCCAGACGCCCCAGATGAAGCTGGATCCCCTTCGCGATTGCCACGGCAGTCCCAGGAAATAGATCCCCGACTCGACCGAAACACCGCGCTGATGCCTCGGCTTGCCCTTTTCGTCGAACGCGTCGATTTTCAGCCAGCTGTAATCAACGGCAAAGCCCGTCGCCCAGATGATCGAGGTTATTCCGGCTTCGGCCAGACTCAACTCACGAATGGGATCGGTTACACATGGCGGATCCGCTTCGATCTTGCGGGCATCGGGCTCTTCGGGAAGGTCGAGGCCGTTGCGGGCAACATAAGCGTCGGCTTCGTCCAGCAGCGACATGTAGTTGGCATCGCCGCGCGCAAGATTTTCGGCAAGATCCGGCGCAAAGGTCAGGACACCGTCCTTGTACGATTCGGTCAGGCCGACGAGCGTCATCCCCTGCGCGGCAAGGCGCCGGAAGTCGACCGTATGGCCGCCGCGCGCACCGCTCACCGAGATGGTGACATGTTCCGTGCCGGGCTCCTGGGCCTGTGCATCCCACTTGCCGAGAACCCCCAGCCACCAGCAGAAGTCACGCTGGCGATAGGCGCGCGGAGGACGATCGTGCGGACCGACCGACAGATAGACGCGCTTGCCCGCGCGCAGGAGTTCGTCCGCGATCTGCACCCCCGAAGATCCGGCACCGACCACCAGCACCGCACCCTCGGGCAACTGACGGGGATTGCGGTAGGCGCTGGAATGGATCTGCAGGGCCCCTGCATCTTCAGGAACCACAGCCGGGATGATGGGGCGTTGGAAAGGTCCGGTGGCTACGACCACGTTGTTGGCCTCGATCACGCCTTCGGAGGTTTCGACGCGGAAGCCCGGCCGGCCGACATTTCCCCGTACTTCCTTTACCTCCACACCGCAGCGGACGGGGGCAGCGATCTGTTGTGCGTAAGCGACAAAATAGTCCGCGACCTCCTCCTTGGGCACGAAGGCATCCGGATCGGTATCCGGAAACTCCATCCCCGGAAACCGGTCGTGCCATGCGGGACCGTTGGTAACCAGAGAGTCCCATCTTTCCGAACGCCAGCGCTCGGCAATACGGTGCCGCTCGAGGACGAGATGAGGCACGCCGCACTTGCTCAAATGCTCGCTCATGGCCAATCCGGCCTGGCCACCACCAACAACAAGCGTGTCGACTTCTTCAACTGACATTTCTGCGCCCTTCTCTGGCTCGCCAAGACTTTCCGCGGATGCGACGGCGGTCTGATTGCTGGTCTACTGGAGGGACCGGAGTGCGGAAATTACGATTTCATGCAGCAGTGGTTAGGTTGGCCCTAAATGCCGCGAGAGCTTGCCGAAGCGCGGTGCGCGCGAAAGGCACGAAGTGGAGCGCGACCGGGCCGGAACCGCGTCGGGGCGACAGAGGAATCGCAAGGGCGTTCACGATCCCCCCCAATGCCGTTTTTGGTGCGCCATCCTTGCAGAAATCCGAGCCGGCGGCATTCAGTACTTCCGAACCTCTGTGTCAATCCAAGGTAATGCCTTTCGTTTCGAAGGACTATTTCGTCCGAGCGACGATTAGCCTCTTCCTCACTACTGCGTCGGCAAACGGTAATTTGGCGGGCCGCCGATTTGGACCATAAGGAAAGCTGAACAGGCGGCGTCAGTGAGGGGGCGCAGGCATGGGGGCCGGCCAATCACACAGCGATCTGGATCCGACTGCACTGACCGGGATGCACGGCATCAAGGCAAAGGCCGGCTCACTCGGCGCGCCGGCCGGCGACCTGTTCGAGGTTGTCCACGAAGCGGAAAAGAAGCTCGGAGGAACGGATCGGGAATCGGCCGACAGGCTCTCACCCCGATTTGATGCCAAGCGCTGAAGAGGGAGGTACGACCATGTCTGTAATCAACAATATCCGGCCCGCCGGCGAGGCGGGCCGTCTCAAGGGATCGCTTGGCTTCTGGTCCCAACTCGCCGTCTGCGTCGGCCTCGTCGTCTCGCAAGGCGTGATGGTGATCATGCTGCAGGGCGCTGGGTTCGGCGGTTACGGCTTCCTGATGACGATCCTGGTGGCCTACGGGCTGGCGCTGACTTACGTCTTCTCCTTTTCCGAGCTGACGCTGATGTTCCGCAGTCCGGGTAGCCTCGCCACCTTTACCGAGGTGGCGATCGGCAACTTTCCCGCCATAGTTGCCGTCTTCTCCGGTTACCTGGTCGTCGCCATGTTCGCGCTTTCGGCCGAGCTGGTACTGATCGAGCTGATGCTGGTGGAAATCACAGGCCTCGAACTGCCGCCCGGCGTGCTGCTTCTGGCACTGCTTGCGACGTTCTCGATGCTCAACATCATGGGCATTGACGTTTTCGCAACGGTGCAGTCGGCGCTGTCCTTCATCATGGTCGCCACCATCGCGCTTCTCGGCGTAATCGCGCTCACCGGCCTCGGCATGCCGCGCCCGGCGGATCTGGTGACCGAGAGCGTCGGACCGTTCAGCGGCGGTATGTTCGCTCTGCTCGCCATCGCCATCTGGGGCTTCGTCGGGCTCGAATTCGCTTGCCCGCTGGTCAAGGAGACACGCGATCCCGCCCGGATCATTCCGCGTTCGATGATCGTCGGCGCCACGGTGATTCTGGTCATGTACCTGCTTTACTGCTGGGGCGCGCTGATCTACGTGCCGACAGAAACACTCGCCTCGCCCCCCTTGCCGCACTACGCCTATGTCGAGGCCGTGCTGGGCAAGGCAGGACTGATCTTCCTGACCGTGGCGGCCTTTACGGCCACCTGCAGTACCGTCAACACCTCGCTGGCGGCGGTCCCGCGCATGATATACGGCATGGCGCAGAACGGTCAGACCTTCGCCGTGTTCGGCAAGCTGCATCCCAGATTCGGCACACCGTGGACAGCCATCGTTCTGGTTGCACTCGCCACGGCCCTCCCAATCCTCATTTACGGGGTGAATGCCGACGCGATCCTGCTGCTGCTGGTCGGTGCTGCGGTCGCCTGGCTCATCGCCTATATCATCGCCCATATCGACGTGATCGTGCTGCGTCGGCGCTATCCGCGACTCGCGCGGCCTTTCAAGACGCCGCTCTACCCGCTCCCCCAGGTCCTCGGCATTGCCGGCATGCTCTATGCCATCTACTACGCCTCGCCGGCGCCGGAACTGACGATGACGGTATTCTCAGTCGCTGGGGGCACGCTTTTTGCCGGCGCCGTTCTGGCTGCGGTCTGGGTCAAGTTCGTGATGAAGAAGGGCCTTTTCGAGCCCGAACCAGCGGATCGTCACATAGACGTCTGAACACCCCTGAGCTCGATGGGACGGCGTCGGGCGGCAAAGCCCGACGCCGTCCCGCCGGGCCGGGGTGGAACTTGGGCATCGCCACACTGTCTCGGCGCTTCAAGTTGCGGGAGACGCTGCTAAATCCCGAACGTAGCTGGGCCGTCACGTCACCTTTGCCCGACGTGTTTCAGTCTCGTGCCGCGCTTCTGAAGGCGGCCGAAAGCGCGGCAAGGGCATCGCGCGACCGCCCGTCCTTAACCCGTGAGTGCAGTAGAACCGGCAAGCGCGGAAGATCGGGAAGCCCGAGCCTGGGGCCTACGTCAATCGCGCCGAATGGCAACATGCGCCGAGCCAACGCAGCCACGCCGAGCCCGGCCATAACGGCCGCAGAGACCGCTGCGACACCACCGCCAACAAAAGCTTCTGTCCAAGGCACGCCAGCTTCGTCGAGGAACTTGCCCGCCATGGCACGCACCCCGCAGGGCTCCGGCATCGTTGCCACGGGCAGGGGCTCGCCCGCGCGGTGCTGCCAGCTGGGTGCTGCATACCAGCCGAATTTTTCTTCGGTAAGAATTTGCCCGTCGGTTCGCCCCGTCTGCAGGCGGACGATCACCGTGTCGAGTTCGCGCCGGTCGAAGCTTTGAAGCAGGCCGCCCGAGGATCCGATCCGGATTTCGATCAACAGCTGCGGGTCTTGCGCATTCATGCGCGCGATCAGCGCAGGCAGCTCCGGTCCCGCAACGTGGTCGCTGATGCCGATGGTGAGACGTTCGCGGGTGCCGGAAAACACTGCGAACGCGCGCTCATGCACCTCCAGGAGTTCACGGGCGTGTTCGAGGAAAGCGGCGCCCTGCGCCGAAAGCTCCACGTAACGCGGCGTCCGCTCGAGAAGCCGGCGGCCGAGCCTCTCTTCAAGCCGCTTCAGCTTCAAGCTGACCGCAGACTGCGTCGTCCCTGTAGCCTCAGCCGCGCGCGTGAAGCTGCCAAGCTCGGCGACGCGAACAAAAGCCTGGACCGCATCCAGATCGAGGGGCCGTCTCACCATTTCTGATCGTTATCACTGAAATCAATCACCATTGAATATCATAATAATGGAGCGGGGGTAGTGTAAAGCCGGGACAATACGGAAAGGACCTGCAATGCCGCTCCTTCACATCTCATTGCGCGCCGGAAAGCCGGCGGCCTACAAACGGGCGATTTTCGACGGTCTCTATCAAGCTATGCGCGAGACGTTCGACGTGCCCGAAGACGACCAGTTCATGACCATCACGGAACATGACGTTTCGGACTTCCGCGTCAGTGCGACTTACCTCGGCGTCGCCCGGAGCGACGATGCCGTGCTGATCCAGATCACCGCGAACAACACAAGGACCGCGGAACAGAAGAAGGCACTGTACCGGCGGATCGCGGAGCTGCTCGGCGAAAACCCCGGCATCCGGCCAGAGGACGTATTCGTAAGCCTTGTCGAGGTTGCGAAAGAGAATTGGTCCCTCGGCCACGGCCTCGCGCAATATGCCTGAAGCGGCTACTCGCCACCTCAAGCTTGCGTGACCGTCACGGCCGGGCTCGCCAGGCAGGGCAAGAGGCAAGCGGTCGGCGTGTGAGCGACCGGCAGCACAGGCCGTCGGAAGCGCGGGCGTTCGTCAAACCGGTTGTGGCGCGCTGTGCGCCTGGCGGCGCCACGCCTCGGGCGTCATTCCCTCGCGGCGGCGGAACACCTGGATCAGATGCGAAAGATCGCAGAACCCCGTTGCAGCCGCGATCTCCGTCACCGATCTGTTCGATCCGCCGAGCAGGAAGCGTGCCTGTGACAGGCGCACCCGCAGAAACGCTTCGCCCGGGGTCAGCCCGAGCGCATTGTGGAAATGGCGCTCGAGCTTGCGACGGCTCACGCCGAGCCGCGCCGCGACGACCGCGACAGGCGGCGGACTGTCGAGGTGTTGTTGCATGTGCGACAGTGCCTTGCGCACCAGGGCATCGCGCGTCTTCAATTCCAGAGGCAATCCGGGCTGCGGGTCCTCAGCCGCCATCGCCTCATCGATGATCATGATGTGCAGGCTCTTGCGCGCGGCGGAACGGCCGATGTGCCGGTCCACCAGAAAGGCGGCGAGATGCGCAGAACTTGCTCCGCCAGAACAGGTGAGCCGCTCGCGGTCCACGACGAAGATCTGGTCCGAGACCGGGACGAGGCCGTCGAACTGCTCCAGAAAGTCGTCGTGGTGGAACCAGCTCACGCAGCAGCGGTAGTCCTGCATCAGTCCCGCACGGTGAAGGATGAATGCACCGGTGCACACACCCACGAGAGGCACGCCTGCCTCTGCGGCGTGGCGCAGGAAAACCACATATTCCGGGTTAAGCTTCTCGATCTCGTCGATCAGCCCGCCCACGACAACGATGTAGTCGAAGCGTGTCGGATCGCCCAGCCGCTCGTCCGGGGTGACGGCCACGCCGCAACTCGACGCGACCGGGTTCATCGTGGCCGAGAGCACCTTCCAGCTACAGTGAATCGGGCGCGAGCGATCGCCCTCGTCGGCGGCAAGGCGCAATACGTCAACGAAATTGGCGAACGCCGACAGCGTGAACCTGCGCGCCAGGACGAAGCCGATGCGCAGGCGGGGTCGGTTGTCGGGGCGCGGGATGTCGAGGCGTTCTTGCATGGCGCGATCATAACGCCGATTTGACGCAATTATCCAGTATCTCGCGGCCTTTTTCTGCGAGATTCGATCAGATGGCCGATCCTGCCGCAAGGAAGGTTCCATGACGCGATTCTCCGCCCTGTCACTTCTGAAAAATGCCCTGACCGGAAACACCGGCTGGAGCGAGCAGTGGCCCGATTCGGAGCCGAAGAAGGAATATGACGTCGTCATCGTGGGCGCCGGCGGCCACGGTCTCGGCGCGGCCTACTACCTGGCGAAGGAGCACGGCATCACCAATGTCGCGGTGATCGACAAGGGGTGGCTCGGCGGCGGAAACACGGGGCGCAACACCACGATCATCCGCTCGAACTATCTCTATGACGAAAGCGCGCGGCTCTACGATCACGCGCTCGACCTTTGGGAAAACCTCAGTCAGGAACTGAACTACAACGTCATGTACTCGCGCCGGGGTGTGATGATGCTGGCGCACAACGTGCACGACGTACAAAGCTTTCAGCGCCACATTCATGCCAACCGGCTGAACGGCGTCGACAACCGCTGGCTGACGGCGGAGGAGGCCAAGGCCTTCTGCCCACCGCTCAACATCTCGAAGAACGCGCGCTATCCGGTGATGGGCGCGGCATTGCAAAAGCGTGCCGGAACCGCCCGCCACGACGCCGTGGCCTGGGGCTATGCCCGCGCCGCATCAATGCGCGGTGTGGACATCATCCAGAACTGCCCCGTCACGGCGATCCGGCGCGGGCCGGACGGTGCGGTCGAGGGCGTCGAAACCGCCAGGGGGTTCATCCGCGCGAAGAAAGTGGCGGTGTCGGCGGCCGGTCACACCAGCGTGGTGATGGAAAGCGCCGGTGTGCGGATGCCGCTGGAAAGCTATCCGCTTCAGGCGCTTGTCAGCGAGCCGGTCAAGCCCGTCTTTCCCTGTGTCGTGATGTCGAACACCGTTCACGCCTATATCAGCCAGTCCGACAAGGGCGAGCTGGTGATCGGCTCGGGCACCGACCAGTACACCAGTTATTCGCAGCGCGGCGGCCTGCCGCTGATAGAGCACACCGTCGCCGCCATCTGCGAGGTGTTTCCGATCTTCACGCGCATGCGCATGCTGCGCAAATGGGCGGGCATCGTGGATGTGACGCCCGACCGATCCGCGATCCTCGGCAAGACACCGGTGAAGGGCCTTTACGTCAATTGCGGCTGGGGCACCGGCGGATTCAAGGCCACGCCGGGTGCGGCGCACACGCTGGCCTGGACCGTGGCCAAGGACGAGCCACACCCGGCCAACGCACCCTTCACGCTGGAGCGCTTCACCACCGGGCGGCTGATCGATGAAGCCGCCGCCGCGGCCGTGGCGCATTAGGGAGAGGCGCGATGCTCCTGATCCATTGTCCCTATTGCCGGGAAGACTTGCCCGAACTGGAGTTCGCCTATGCGGGCGAGGCGCATATCGACCGCCCGGCCGACCCCTCGACCCTGTCGGACGAGGAATGGCGCGACTACCTCTTTATCCGCTCGAATGTGAAGGGCGTGCATTTCGAGCGCTGGCGGCATGTGCATGGGTGCGGGCGCTTCTTCAACGCGGCGCGTGACACGGTCAGCGACAAGTTTCTCACGACCTACAAGGCGGGTGAGCCGCGACCTGATCTGGGCGGGAAGGAGGCTGCGGAATGAGCGCCTATCGCGTCGAGGGCAGGGGGCGCGTGAATCGCGCCGAGCCCGTCCGCTTCACATTCGACGGCGTGACCTATACGGGGTTTCGGGGCGATACGGTCGCCTCCGCCCTGCTTGCCAATGGCGTCCATCTGATGGGCCGGTCGTTCAAGTATCACCGCCCCCGCGGCCCCGTCACCGCCGGCTCCGAGGAGCCGAACGCGCTCGTTGGCGTGTCGCGCGGTGCGGGCCGGTTCGAGCCCAATACGCGGGCCACGGTGCAGGAACTGCGCGCCGGCCTCGTGGCCGAGAGCCAGAACAGGGTTCCCAGCCTGAAATTCGACCTGGGCGCGGTCAACGACCGGCTCTACATGCTGTTTTCGGCGGGCTTCTACTACAAGACCTTCATGTGGCCCCGCAGCTTCTGGGACAAGGTCTACGAGCCTTTCATCCGCTCCGCCGCGGGCCTGGGCAGGGCGCCGCGCGAGGAAGATCCGGACGCTTACGCCTCGCGCTACCTGCATACCGATGTCCTGGTGATTGGCGCGGGTCCGTCGGGCATCGCCGCGGCACGTGCGGCGGCCAAGGCCGGCGCGAAGGTGGTGCTGGTCGATGAAAACGCGGAGATGGGCGGCTCGCTCCTGTCCGATCCCGGATTGCGCATCGACGGAAGTGTCGCTTGGGAGTGGCTCGAGGAAAGCCTTTCCGAGCTTCGCACCCTGGATGTGCGTTTGATGACGCGGACGACGGCCATCGGCTACTACCACCAGAACATGGTGGCGCTGTGCGAGAAGCTCACCGACCACTTGGACGAATTGCCCAAGGACGTCCCGCGCGAGCGGATGTGGCGGGTGCGCGCGGGGCAGGTGGTGCTTGCGCAGGGCGCGCTGGAGAAGCCCCTGGTCTTCGACGGCAACGACCGGCCGGGCGTGATGCTGGCGGGAGCGGCGCAGACCTATCTCCACCGCTACGGCGTTCGCGTCGGCGACCGCGCGGTGGTCGCCACCGCGCATGACAGCGCCTGGTATGCCGCCCTCGACCTGGCCGACGCGGGCACGAGGGTTGCCGCCATCGTGGATACGCGCGGTGACGTGCGGACGGATTTGCAGGAGGAAGCCCGGAGGCGGGGGATCGAGGTGCTCACGGCTCACACCGTCACCGGTACCACGGGCCGGCTGCGGGTGAAGTCCGTCCGGGTGAACCCGGTGCGGGACGGTACGGTCGGTGCGGCGCGCACTCTCGGTTGCGACTGCTTGCTTGTGTGCGGCGGCTGGACACCTTCTCTGCATCTCTTCTCACACACCAAGGGCACGCTGAGATGGGAAGAGGAAAGCCGAACGTTCCTGCCCGACCGCAAGACCGAGGCGTGCCATATCGCGGGGGCCGGCCGTGGACTGTGGGGCTTTGACGCGGTGCTGAGCGACGGGGATGCCGCCGGCGTCGCGGCGGCTGAGGCCCTGAGCCTGTCAGCGAAGCCAAGCGCCTTCGCCGTGGAGGGCGACCGGCCGGGCGCCGGCGACAGCCACAAGGAACTGCCGAGCGATCGCAAGCCCGGCCGCGCGCGCGCCTTCGTCGATTTCCAGAACGATGTGACCGCCAAGGACATCCGTCTGGCCGTGCGCGAGGGGATGAAATCCATCGAGCACGTCAAGCGCTATACGACCACCGGCATGGCGACGGACCAGGGCAAGATGTCGAACATCAACGGCCTGATGATCGCCTCGGACGCGGTGGGCAAGGCGCCGCCGCAGGTGGGGCTGACGACGTTCCGTCCGCCTTACACGCCGACCACCTTCGGCGCCTTTGCCGGCTATCATCGCGGCGCCCACTTCGAGGTGACGCGCAAGACGCCGATCGACTCATGGGCGGAGGAGCACGGCGCGGTGTTCGAGCCCGTCGCGCAATGGCGCCGTGCCTGGTATTTCCCGCAAGCGGGCGAGGACATGGACGCCGCCGTGGCCCGCGAATGCCTGGCGACCCGCAATTCGCTCGGCATCTTCGACGCCTCGACCCTCGGCAAGATCGAGGTCGCGGGGCCCGATGCGGTGGAATTCATGAACCGCATGTACACCAACCCCTGGACCAAGCTCGCGCCGGGCCGCTGCCGCTACGGGCTGCTTCTGGGCGAAGACGGCTATATCCGCGACGACGGCGTGATCGGGCGGCTGTCGGACGACCTCTTCCATGTCACCACCACCACGGGCGGTGCCGCGCGCGTTCTCAACATGATGGAGGACTACCTGCAGACCGAGTGGCCGGACCTGAAGGTCTGGCTGACCTCCACCACCGAACACTGGGCGGTGATCGCCCTGAACGGCCCCAACGCCCGCAAGGTGCTCGAACCGTTGGTCGAGGGGCTCGACATTGCGGCCGACGCCTTCCCGCACATGTCGGTGGCCGAGTGCAAGGTGGCCGGCATCCCCGCGCGGCTCTTCCGGCTGAGCTTCACGGGCGAACTCGGCTTCGAGGTCAACGTGCCCGCCCGCTACGGCCGGCAGCTATGGGAACTCTTGATGGAGAAGGGCGCGGTCTACGACATCTGCCCCTACGGGACGGAGACGATGCACGTCCTGCGCGCCGAAAAGGGCTTCATCATCGTCGGTCAGGATACCGACGGCACGGTAACGCCGGACGATGCGGGAATGGACTGGGCCGTGGGCAAGAAGAAGCCGGACTTCGTGGGCATGCGCTCGCTCAAGCGTCCCGATCTCGTGGCCGAAGGCCGAAAGCAGCTCGTGGGGCTCCTCACGGAGGATGGCGCGGTGCGCCTGGAGGAGGGGGCGCAGATCGTGGCCGACCCGAACCAGCCCAAGCCGATGAAGATGATCGGCCATGTCACCTCGTCCTACCACAGTGCCGCGCTCGGCCGGTCCATCGCTCTGGCGCTGATCGAGAACGGGCGCGCGCGTATGGGACAGGAGATCCACGTGCCCATGCCCGAAGGAGTTCATCGCGCGCGGATCGCTTCCACCGTCTTCTACGATCCCGACGGCGCGCGGTTGAAAGCCTGAGGAAAGGACCGGTACATGACCATCACGCATCGCGACGTACCGCTCGAGGCCGCACAAGTACCGCTCGTTGAAATCGAAGAGCTCGAGCCCGTCGCGCGCTTCTCGTTGCGGGCAGGGACCGCCGAGGCGGCGGCGATCTCGGTCGCCCTGGGCCTCGAACTTCCTGCAAGAATCGGCGATTGCGCGCGGGCCGGCGGCCGGGCGGCGGTGTGCCTCGGCCCCGACGAATGGGTCGTCACCACGCCGGAGGAGGCGCGCGAGGATATCCTGGCCGAGACGGCGAGGATTTATCCGCGCGCGCCCCACAGCCTGACCGATATCAGCGACCGCGAGCGCTCGTTCAAAGTCAGCGGGCCCGAGGCGATAACGCTCTTGTCCGTCGGCTGTCCGCGAGACCTCGAGAAGCTGGAGCCCGGCCGGGCGGTACGCACGGTGTTTGACGGCGTACAAGCAGTGCTTTGGCGTGACGGTCCCGACGCCTTCCGCCTGGACGTGTGGCGTTCCTTCGCCCCGCACGTTCACGCACTGCTCGAAATCGGCCAGGCTGAGATCGCTGCCGGACGGCCGGCATAATCCAATTCGCCGCAGTGACCTGAGGGCGGAATTGTGTCATCGATAGCATATGAAATCGATGCGGCACATCCTGGGTGACCGACTGACGGCAGGCATTCTGACCGCCCTGGTTGCCTATGTGATGCTGCTTCAGGGCCTCGTCAGTGCCTATGCGCAAGGGGCTCTGACAGGTTCGCAGCCCGGATCGGCTTTCGTCATCTGCTCGCTGACCGGCGCGGTTCCCGGCACGGAAGACAATGTCGACCAGCCGCTGGAGCGCGCGGCTCACCAGTGCTGTGCCGCGTTGTGCCATGCCGCCGCGTCTTTCGCGCCGATACTGCCGACGGCCGACCTCGGCCCCGCTTTCATCGCCGAAGCCGGGCCGCGGCTTTATTTCCCAACCAGGCATGCGCCACCCCGGCCAAGTATCCTGGGGCTGTTGCCCGAAGCCCGCGCACCGCCGCCTATTTCCATCTGACGCTGAATTTGAAACGGCTGTCGCGCCACTTCGCGCGCGCTGATGTTGCTCATGCAGATGGAGAACGAATATGCGAATTCTTCCGACATTCCTGGCGGCTGCCCTGTTCATCGGCGCCGGCACCGCGCTCGCCGACGACTATGCGGTCGGCCAACTGGAAATAGGCCAGCCCTGGGCACGTGCGACTCCGCCCGGCGCCAGCACCGGCGGCGGCTTTCTCACCGTCACCAATGAGGGCGAAACCGCCGATCGGCTGGTGAGTGCGGCGTCCCCCATCGCCGGCCGCGTCGAGATTCATGAAATGAGGGTGACCGACGACGTCATGAAGATGCGACCGATCGCCGACGGTGTTGCAATCCCCGCCGGCGAAACCGTCGAGTTCAAGCCCGGCGCCTTCCACATCATGTTCCTCGAGCTCAAAGGGCCGATCGAGCAGGGCGAGCCTGTTCCCGTCACGCTGACCTTCGAAAAGGCCGGCTCCATCGAGGTGGAGATGGTCGTCGCTCCGCCCGGCGCGCCGGGACCGGAGCACGGCCACGAGCATGAGGGAGGGCACTGATGCACAGGCGCATGATCGCTGTTCTCGTCGGCGCCGTTTTCGCCGTCGCCGCCACCCTTGCCGTCTTCACGATGCTCGTGGTGAGCAATGCACCGAACGGTGTTCAGCAAACGGGGGTCGCCGATATCGGCGGGCCCTTTACGTTGACGGACGAAACCGGGGCGCGCGTCACGGAAGCCGATCTCCACGGCAAGCCGAGCGCCATCTTCTTCGGCTTCACCTTCTGCCCCGATGTCTGCCCGACGACCCTTTTTGAGCTGTCGGGCCTGATCGACCGGCTCGGACCGGAGGCGGACAAGATGAACTGGGTGTTCGTCTCGGTCGACTGGGAGCGCGACGGGCCGCAGGAACTGCAAGACTATCTGCAGGCTTTCGACGATCGCATCCGCGGCTTTTCCGGAACGAAAGAGGAGATCGAGGCGGTCACCGAGGCTTACAAGGTCTTCTATGAGCGCGTCCCGACCGAGGATGGCGGTGACTACACCATCAATCACACCGCCTCGGTCTATCTGATGGATGCGGAGGGAGGCTTCGCCGGCACTCTGGGCTATGGCGAGGATCCGGACACGATGTTCGCCAAGCTGAAACGCCTCGTGGCCGACGCCTGAAGCCGCCCGGAAATATCGACAATGACCGACACCACCCTGGGCCGGGCGGGCGATGTCGCACGCACGTACCCCTCGTCCGATCTTTATCGCGCCGTCTGGCGCTGGCATTTCTATGCCGGCCTGTTCGTGCTGCCCTTCCTGATCATCCTCGCCGTCACGGGGGCGCTCTATCTCTTCCGCGACGAGATCGATGCGATCGTTTACGCCGATCTGAAACGCCTCCAGATCCAGGAGGACCTTGGGCGGGTCGAGCCGTCCGCCATGGTGGCGGCCGCTCTGTCCGCATATCCGGGTACGGCGGCCAAGTACACCGATCCGGCCGGGCCCGGTTTTTCCGCTGAAATCACGGTCGAAACCGACGCCGGTGAGCGCCGTGCCGTCTATGTGAACCCTTACACGGGTAAGGTGCTGGGGTCGCTCCCCGACCGCGGCACCATCATGTGGACCGTGCGCCGGATCCACAGCCTCGCCTATTTCGGGCCGATCGCGAACGGATTGCTCGAGATCGCCGGCGGCTGGTCTATCCTGCTCGTCGGCACCGGCATTTATCTGTGGTGGCCGCGCAGGCAGACCGGCGGGCTCGTGAGTGTCCGCGGCACGCCGAAGCGGCGGGTGTTCTGGCGCGACGTTCATGCGGTAACCGGCATCTTTGTGGGTGCCTTCATCGTCTTTCTGGCGATCACCGGAATGCCCTGGTCGATCGTCTGGGGCGCCAAGGTGAACCAATGGGCAAATGGCCACAACTTCGGCTATCCGGCCGGCGTGCGGGTCGATGTGCCGATGTCGCAAGTGCCCTTGAAGCAAGTCGGCGAGACGAGCTGGTCGCTGGAACAGGCAAAGATGCCGATGTCGGCGAACAGCGGGCCAGACACCGCATCGATCGGCCTCGACCGGGCCGTGGCGATCTTCGACGGGCTGGGGCTGCATCGCGGCTATGCCGTCGGCGTTCCGGCGACGTCTACCGGTGTCTACACCGCGTCCGTCTATCCCGACGATCTCGGCCAGCAGCGCGTCGTCCACCTCGACCAATACAGCGGCAAGCCGCTGATCGATATGGGCTTTGCCGACTACGGCCCGTTCGGCAAATGGCTGGAGTGGGGCATCAACGTCCATCTCGGGCAGGAATTCGGTCTCGCCAACCAACTGGTGCTGCTCACCGTTTGCGTCGCCATCGTCGCGCTGTCGGTCTCGGCTACCGTCATGTGGTGGAAGGGGCGGCCAAAGGGAGCACTCGGTATCCCGCCCCTGCCGAATGATGGAAGAGCGTTTCGCGGGCTCTTGGCGATCCTTGCCGTCGGCGGCGTAATCTTTCCGCTCGTCGGGGCGTCTTTCATCGTGATGCTGACCCTGGACCGGGTTTTCGTGAGCTACAGGCGCCTTCGGGCGGCGCCTTAGGCGTGCGATGACAATGGGCCGGGTCCGACGGCATCAGCCGCGGCGGGAAGAATCGAATCATGGCGGCTATTCCGGTTTCCGGTCCGCCTTTGCGGCCTTCGCCGTGTCGGCATTGCGGGCCTCTTCGAGCACCAGGTTCGTGAGCGCATAGGCCAGCAGGATCGCCGCAAGCAGGATCGGCGCCTTGAGAAATTCGGGCACATGCCCTGCGTGAAAGCCCATTGAATGAGCTTGGCCGCCAGAAAGCCGCCGACGACGGCGAGCGCAAAGGCGGCCGCCACCACGTAGGCGAGGTCGTCACCCTTGTGCTGGCCGATCACGAAGAGAATGGTCTCGAACGATATAACGGCGAAAAGGGCGCCGATCGGATCGTTGACGATCGCTTCCCATTGAGCAGCGAGGCGGGCCTGGTGTCGAGTTGGGCCTGGCGCAGTTGCGGGGTGATGACGGTCGGGCAGGTGACCACGAGGATGGCTCCCAGGACCGCCGCCGCCGGCCAGGAGAGGCCGCCCAGATAGTGCGCCGAGAGCGCCGTCATCACCCACACCAGCGGCCCTCCGATGATGATGATGCGCCTAACGGCAGTGGAGGTCTCGCGGATTTCCTTGAAATTGAGCGTCAGCCCGCCCTCGAACAGGATGACGGCGACGGCCAGGGACACGATGAACCCCGTCGCCGGCCCGGCGATGAAGCCGGCAGCCAGCAGAAGCACGATGCCCGGCAGCCGCAGCCGCCATGCGAGCCATTGGGCGGCCATGCCCGCTGCACCGATCAGGGCGATCTTGAGGGCGATGTCGTGCATGGCTTCTATCCTGTCACCCCAGATAAATGCGGCCGGCGGGATAGCGAATCCGCGGCGGCACACGTGTCGCCAGGAAGAAGCCGAGCGTCAAAGGCCCGATCCGGCCGATGAACATGAGCACCATGATAACCGCTCGGCCCAGATCATCCAGCTCGCTGGTTGCGCCGCGCGACAGCCCGACCGTGCCGAAGGCGGAGGTGACCTCGAAGGCGAGGTCGAGGAAATGTCCGTCATGGGACAGCATGATGATGAACAGACCGGTCATCAGCGCCATCAGGCTGAGCATCGCCAGCGCCAGCACCTTCAGCACCTCCTCGACCCCAAGGCTGCGGCCGAAGGCGCGCAAGGTCGACCGGCGCTTGAAGAAGGCGACGACGGCCAGAAGAAGGACGATGAAGGTGGTGACCTTGATGCCGCCGGCGGTCGACGTGCTGCCGCCGCCAATGACCATCAGCAGCATGAACATCAAGGCGGTGCTGTCGTGAACCGCCGCGATGTCGGTCGTGTTGAAACCCGCGGTGCGCGTGGTCACGGCCTGGAACCACCCGACCGTGAGCTTGTCGATGATGCCGTGAAACGCGCCCAGCGTGAGCGGATTGTTCCATTCGAGGGCGACGAAGACCGTGACGGACCAGAGAATCAGTGCTGCGGTCCCGCTGAGCATCAGCTTCGTGTGCAAGGAAAACGCGCGCCATTGCCGTTTGCGGTAGAGATCGGAAAGGACGCTGAATCCGATGCCGCCGACGATGAAGAGCGCCGGCACGGTGAGGTTCACCAGAGGATCGGTCGCCCAGCGCGACAGGCTGTCGGGGAAGAGCGCGAAGCCTGCGTTGTTGAATGCGGAGACGGCATGGAAGACCGCGTGCCACAGCCCGGGCAGCCAGCCGAATTCCGGGACGAAGACGAAGGCGAGCAAGACGGCCCCCGCGAGCTCGCAAAGGAGCACGACACGGAGAATGACCTTCACCAGCCGCAGAAGGTCGGGCACCGAGGTCTGGTTGAGGTCCTCACGCAGATAGATTGTGTGGGCGATGCCGATGGGCAGGCCGAGCATCGACAGCACCAGCGCGGCGAAGGTCATCAAGCCGAGACCGCCGAGCTGGATGAGGAGGAGGATGACGGCCTGCCCGAACGGGCTGAACACCGTGCCGGTGTCGGCCACCGTCAGGCCGGTCACCGTGATCGCGGATGTCGCGGTGAAGAACGCATCGCTCCAGCCGAGCGGCAGCGCCGTCGAGAACGGCAGCTTGAGAAGCATCGCACCGAGGATGATCAGGGCGAGGTAGAGCAGCGCGAGCACCGCCGGCGGCGGAACATCGACCTTGCGGCCGGATATGAACGGCAGCCTCGGCAAGCGCATCATGATCTCAAAGACTGTCGCCGAAGCGTCGCAGATCCTTGCGCCGGCCGAGAAGGAGAAGCTTGTCGTCGGTCGCCAGCTTCACGCCGGCGTCACCGGCAAGAAAGTCGCTGCCGCGCATCAGGCCCAGGCAGCGGATGTCGAACTTGTCGGAAAGTTCGACATCCGCCAGCGGCTTTCCATCGAGGTCTTCGGGAACCCGGAAATCCACGACGTGGAAGCCGTTGCCTAGGCTCACATAGTCGTGCACGAGCGGGTTGTGCAGCATCTGGGCAATGTGCTGACCGACTTCCTGTTCGGGCAGGATGACCCGATCGGCCCCCATCTTGATCAGGATACGGTGGTGGGTGCGGCTCAGCGCCTTGACCCAGACGGTCTTCACGCCGAGCACCTTCACGTTCATGGTGCACAGGATGTTGGCTTCCAGGTCTTCGCCGATGGCGATCACCGCGACATCGTAGCGGCCGACGCCCGCCTCGCGCAGGGCCTCCTCGTCGCGACCGTCGGCGATGATCGCCTCGGCCACCTCGTCGGCGAGCCTGGTGACGTTCTTCTCTTCGATGTCGATGCCGAGCACATGGTTGCCGAAGCGCGCAAGCTCGCGCGCTATCGTCGCGCCGAAGGTGCCCAGTCCGATAACGGCAAAGCTTTCATTTTCCTCGTTCGCCATAGCGGGTGCGATCCTCATTCACGCTCGGTGCGCCGAATCCGTCGCGCCGCGGTTGAATCGCGTTGGAGCCTAAGCGATAAGCCTGCTTCCTGAAAGGCAGCTCTGGAAGTGCTTGTTTCCCGTCTGAATTCTAAGGCTGTTGACGACTTGGGATGGGGCTGCGCGGTTGTACGCAGGGTTTGCGATCACCAGGCGTTCTGATACAGCCCAAGGATGTCGCGCACGGAAAGGTCGACGGGGTTCCAGTCGAGAAGGCGGCGGATTGTGTGCGCGTCCTTTGCCATGGTCTCCAGGTCGTCTTCAGGCACTCCATGTGCCCTGAGCCGCATGTCCAGTCCAAGTGCCGCACAGAACGCCGAGGCACCCGACAGGATTTCGGCCTGGTCGTTCGCCGAAAACCCCAGCGCCGCACATATTTCGTTCGTCTTTTGCGGAACGGCCGGTGCATTTGCGGCCAGAACATGGGGGAACATCAACGCGTTGGCGATGCCGTGCGCCAGGCCGTGCCGGGTGCCCAGCGGATAGGAGACCGCATGGCCGGCTGTCGTGTTGACGGGCCCCAGACATACCCCGCCATAGAGCGCGGCAAGAGCCAGGGCCGCCCGTGCTTGCTTGTCGCCCCCGTCTTCAACCGCCCTTTTCAGGTATCCGCCGGCAAGCCTGATCCCCTGCAGCGCATAGGTGTCGATAATCGGGTGCGCCCGTTTTGACGTGTAGGCCTCGATGCAATGGGCCATGGCGTCGATACCGGTCGCGGCCGTCACCATCGGCGGAACGCTTTCGGTCAGGACGGGGTCGATGACGGCGATGTCGGCCAGCATGTGGACGCTTTCCGTGGCGATCTTGCTGCGCGTCTCCGGATCGGTGATCAGCGCGCGCGTGCCGACCTCCGATCCGGTCCCGGCCGTCGTCGGGACCTGTGCGAGGCCGATCCTGCGGACAGGGGCGCGATCGAGGCCGCAAACGTCCCGAAAAGAGATGTTCTGACCGGCCATGATGGAGACCAGCTTGGCGAGATCCATCGCCGAACCACCGCCGAAACCGATGACGAGATCCGCCCCATCGGCGACCAGCAGGGCTTTCTCCAGCATGGCGGTGTCGGGTTCGGACGTGACGTCGCCGAAGCAGCGGACCTTTCCCAGACCCAGGTGATCGACGCGCCCGGCGTTAACCGGGTCCGCTATGACGACGGGGCGCGCATATCCCCGACGGTCGACCCACTCACCGAGCCTGGCGAGCGTACCGGTGCCGAAATGCACCAGGGGCGGCCATTGCAGTGCGACGGGATGGGTAAGCTCAAGCATGGCGATCTCCGCTCGGTCTCGATCGTACACACGTAATGCTCGACACACGGCCACCGCCGAAGTCGTTAAGAGGTAACAGGCGTAGTATCAGTCTGCACGATTTTCGGTGGTGAAGCTCCTATGTTGGCGAAAATTTGTCAACCCTTTACAAGGTGCCGTTCTCCTCGGTGATGGCGGTGAATCCGTACCAGTAGCCATGAACAGGGTGAGCGGATTTTCACCACAATAGCTTGTTTTTAAATCAGAAATATTTCTGCCTCTGGACATCCGGTCGATGCATGGTCTTCATCCCACCGGGAGTGCTTTTTGCATAGGATATCTTTAACAATTGACAAGATGACCAAAAGCCGTGCATTCTGCCGGAGACTGGGAAACAACGCGGCCAGGGCCGGCCGCCATCAAAGGGAACCCATGAGCGGAACAGATTCACGCAAGAGTGACGTCGTCATCGGCTTGATCGTTCTGGCCTTCTGCGGCTTCGCGGCGTGGCGAACGCTGTACGTCAGCGCTGCGCCGAGCGGCACGGCCGCCGGGCCCGCATTCGTTCCGTGGCTGGTCATCGGGCTGATTGCTCTGCTCGCCGTGGCACTCATGGCGCGTGCGGTGCTGCGGTACCGCACGGGCAATCCCGAGGAGCCGATCGTCTTTCCCGGCCGCGGCACTGTGTTTCGCATGGGGCTCTTTGCAGTCCTGATGGTGGCCTATGCGGCCGCCTTCATGCGGGTGGGCTATATCCCGTCCACGCTCGTCGCCTTCATTGCGGGCCTGCTTCTGTTCGGAGAGCGGCGCCTCTGGGTGCTGGTGGTGCTGCCCGCGTTCATAACGGTGGCGGTCTATTACGGATTCACCGAACTGCTGAATGTCTGGCTGCCGTAGGGCGCATCGCGTCGGCAGGCTGCAACTCGAAAAGGAGGAGATCACCATGAAGAACATTATTCTCGGCGTCACTCTGGCGGCGCTCGTCACACCGGCCGTTGCGCAGGATTTCCCCGAGCGTCCGATTCAGGCAATCGTTCCCTATTCGGCCGGCGGCAGCACGGACCTTTCGTTGCGCGTATTTGCCGATACGTTCGAGCGCCTTTACGAGGGCGCCGAGTTCGTCGTGCGGAACCAGCCCGGCGGCGGCGGCTCGATCGGCACGTCCGCCGCGCTCAACGCACGTCCGGACGGTTACACGCTCGGTTCCGGCGCGCAGGGGCCGCTCGCGATCCTGCCGCATCTCGGCGGGACCGACTACACCATCGATGACGTCGCGTTCGTCGGTCTTTTCGCGCGCAGTCTCCAGGTTCTCGTTGCCTGCAAGGACGCACCGTTCTCCGATTTCGATTCCTTCATCGAATATGCCAAGGGCACGCCGCCGCAGATCGGCAACTCGGGTGCGGGCGGCGCCAACCACGTTTCCGCACAGGCCTTCGCCGATGCCGCCGGGATCAAGATCGAGAACGTCCCCTACAACGGTTCTTCGGATGCCCGCACCGCCTGTGTCGGCGGCCACATCGACGCGATGGTAGCCTCGCCGGCGGAAGCGCTGGAGCAATCCGAGGCGGGGAACATGACGCCGATTTTCGTCATGGAACCCGAGCGCATCGATCTGTTCCCGGACACGCCGACCGCCGTCGAGAACGGGATCGAT
Organism: Chelativorans sp. M5D2P16; assembly: GCF_034427935.1. Lineage (NCBI taxonomy): Bacteria > Pseudomonadati > Pseudomonadota > Alphaproteobacteria > Hyphomicrobiales > Phyllobacteriaceae > Chelativorans > Chelativorans sp. M5D2P16. The sequence goes on from NZ_JAXQNM010000039.1 coordinate 129,674, forward strand.
TTCACCTGGTCGTCCTGGAAGGGAATCATTGCGCCGAAGGGAATCCCCGAGGAGAATCTCCAGTTCCTCCGCGATGCGGTCGAAGCGGTCGCCAATGACGAGGAATTCGTGGCGAAGATGACCGACATGGGCGAGTTCGTCGTCTATGAAGACGCCGAGACCTTCGCGGCGCGCGCCCGCAACGACAGCCGGATGGCCGAGAAGGTTCTCAAGGATCTCGGCATGTACGGTCAGAACAAGTAGTCCTCTCCACACGCAAGGGGTCGGGGCAGACCTCCCGGCCTCTTTTCCTTTGCGCAAGGCAGTGATCGGCCCGGTCATGGAGACAATCGCATATCTCGCCCCGTTGTTTCAGTTCGACGTGCTGTGGGCTATTGCGCTCGGCACGCTGGGCGGCCTCATCATCGGCGCGCTGCCGGGGCTCACGGCGACGATGGGCGTTGCCCTTCTGATTCCGCTCACCTTCAGCATGCAGCCCGTCATGGGGTTGAACATGCTGATCGGGATCTATATCGGCGGCATCTACGGCGGCTGCGTTTCTTCCATTTTGCTGCGCACACCGGGCACACCGGCCTCGGCGGCCACGGTGCTGGACGGCTATCCGATGGCGCAGAAGGGAGAGGCGGGCAAGGCCCTCGGCATGGCCACCATCGCCTCGACCGTTGGCGGGCTCGTCGCCGCCGTCGTCCTTGCCGCGATGGCGCCGCAGCTTGCTGCAATCGCGCTCCAATTCGGCGCGCCCGAGTATTTCGCGCTCGCCCTGTTCGGGCTGACCATCATCGCCTCGCTTTCGGGCGATCTGCTCAAGGGAGCGATATCGGGGCTGCTCGGCATTCTCATCGCCTGCGTCGGCGCCGATCCGATTTCCGGCGTTCTCCGATATACTTTCGGCATTTCCGGGTTCGCGTCCGGCTTCGCCTTCACGCCGGCGCTGATCGGCCTGTTCGCCCTTTCCGAGGTCTTTGCGCTCATGGAGCGGATGGCGCGCGAAGACGCCACCATATACCCGGTCAAAGGCCGCTGGCCGTCCCGCCAGGATCTGCGGGAAAGCCGCGGAGCGCTCGTCCGGGGATCGCTGATCGGCACATTGATCGGCATCGTGCCGGGCGTGGGGTCCGGCACCGCCTCCTGGATCTCCTACAACGAGACGCGGCGCGCCTCGCCCACGCCCGAGAAGTTCGGCACCGGCTACGCGCCGGGCATCGCCGCAACGGAATCGGCGAACAATGCCGTTTGCGCCGCCGCGCTCATTCCGCTGCTGGCGCTCGGCATTCCCGGTGACGTCGTGACCGCGGTGCTGATGGGCGGGCTGATGATCCAGGGACTCGCGCCGGGTCCGATCATGTTCCAGACCAACCCGGACATCATCGTCGGGATTTTCGGCGGCACCTTTCTCGCGACGATTTTCATGTTCATCTTCGGCATGCTCCTGATACCGGTGTTCAGCCGCGTGCTGGCCGTTCCCCGGCACGTCCTTGCCGTCGCAATCATGGTCTTCTGCTTCATCGGTTCGTTTGCGATCAACCTCAATCCGGTGGATCTCTATACCATGGTGGGTTTCGGGGTTCTCGGCTGGGCCATTCAGAAGTTCGGCTTCAGCCAGGCCGCGCTCTGCATCGCCATGATCCTCGGTCCGATGATGGAAGCCAATCTGCGCCGCGGGCTCCTGCAGACGCATGACAACGTGCTTGCTTTCGTCTCGAGCCCCTTGACCCTACTCTTCCTCGGGCTGACCGTGCTCTCGCTCGGCTGGCCCCTCATCGCGAATGCCCGGGCACGCCGTCGCGCGCAGCGGGAACCAGACACGGAAACCAGATGAAGAAATCTGCTTATGTCGCCCTCGTAACCTGCTTCAACGAGGACGAGACGATCAATTATCAGGCCACGCGGGCCCAGGTCCGCCGCCAGGTTGCGGCCGGCAACAACATCATGTGCGCAGGTACGAATGGCGATTTCTCGGCGCTGACCTTCGATGAGAAGGTGAAGCTCACCGAGGCCGTGGTCGACGAAGCGGCCGGACGCGCCAAGGTGATCGTCAATGCGGGCATGCCGGCGACTTTCGAGACGGTCATGCTGGCCCGCGCGTTCGACCGGGTCGGCGTCGACGGGATCGCGGTCATCACGCCGTTCTTCATCGCCTGCGAGCAGGATGGTCTGGTCCGCCACTTCACGACGGTCGCCGATGCCGTCGGCACGCCTGTCTATCTCTACGACATTCCCGCGCGCACGCAGAACCACCTCGAGCCAGAGACCGCGCGTATCCTCGCCGGGCACGGAAACATCGCCGGAATCAAGGATTCCGGCGGCAAGCAGGATACGCTCGAAGCCTATATGGCCGTGGGGCGCGAAGTGCCCGACTTTGCGGTCTATTCCGGCCCGGATCACCTCGTTCATTGGGCGCTGCAAAACGGTGCGGCGGGCTGCATCTCCGGTCTCGGCAACGTCATGCCGGAGGTGCTGGCGCGCATCGTTTCGTGCTTCAACGAAGGGGATGACGCCGGTGCCGCCAAAGCCCAGAAGACATATGCCGACTTCCGCTCCGATCTTTACGCGCTCGGCTATCCGCCTGCGCTGGTAAAACGCGCGCTTTGGGTCATGGACCATTCCGTCGGCGCCAGCCGCCAGCCGGCGCTGCTGCCCGATCCCGCCCAGGACGCGCAAATCCGCGAACTCCTGAACAAATACGGCCTGTTGCCCGCATGACCACGATCGTGACCACTTCGCCCGGCTTCGGCAAGCATGGCCGGGTGCCGGAGCGGCTTGCCGAAAGGGGTTGGCAACTCATCCGCTGCGCCGATCCGAAGCTGCCGCCGGATGAACTTGCAGGGCAGGTCACCAGGGCCGATTTCCTCGTCGTCGGGCTGGTGCCCGTCACGAGTGAGACGGTCCGGAATGCACCGCGGCTTAAGGGCGTCCTCAAGCACGGCGTCGGCTTGGACAACATTGACATTGCCGCCTGCACGGCGCGCGGTCTGCCCGTCACGAACACGCCGGGCGCCAATGCCGATGCGGTTGCCGAACTGGCGCTCGGCCTGATGTTCGCGCTGGCGCGAAACATTCCCGCTGGCCATGCGTCGGTCCGCTCCGGCGGCTGGGACAGGCAGGTGGGCACCCAACTCGGCGGCAAGATCCTCGGCATTGTCGGTCTGGGCAATATCGGCCGCCGGCTCGCGAGGCTTGCGCGTGCCCTCGGCATGCACGTTCTTGCCGCCGATCCCTACCCGGACACGGCGTTCGCGACAGCGCACGGGATCGAGATCGTCGGACTCGACGATTTGCTGGGCCGGTCGGATTATGTATCCCTGCACGTGGTCGGGGGAACGCACAACGCCGGTCTCATCGATGCGGAGAGGATCGGAAAGATGAAAAGCGGCGCCTGCCTCTTGAACCTTGCCCGCGGCGAAGTCGTCGACCTCGATGCGGTTGCCGATGCGCTTGAGCACAACAGGCTTTCGGGCGTGGCCATCGATGCCTTCGTGACGGAGCCGCCCGACACGCGCCATCGGATCTTTTCGCATCCGCGCGCCGTCTTCACCCCGCATTCGGGCGCCGACACCAGGGAGGCCGTCGAGAATATGGGGCTCATGGTGATCGAGGACATTGCGTGTCTGCTGCGGGATAAATTGCCCCGGCGCTGCGTGAACAGGGCGGATCTTGAAGGTGAGGTTGATCGCGGGAAGTCCGTGACACATCGTTAGGAGAACCAGTCATGAACGACAAGCCCGTTCTGATCACCATGGGAGATCCTTCGGGCGTGGGCGCGGAGGTGATCGTCAAGGCGATGGCAGGCCTTGGTGGAGCCGCACGCGCGCAATATGCGCTCATCGGGGATCGGGGCACGATGGAGCGGGCCCGCGCTGCGTGCGGGGTGGATCTGGCCTTGCGCGATTACGGCCAGGAAGGGCCGCGCGAAGCGCTCGCCATTCGCCATATCCCCGTCGACGGGCTGCCGGGCAAATTCGGCGTGCTGTCGCCGGCCTGCGGCGAGGCGTCGTTTCGATATATCGAGACGGCGGTACAGATGATCCTGGATGGCGAAGCCGTCGGCATGGTGACTGCACCGATCAACAAGGAGGCGCTCAATTCCGCCGGCCATCACTATGACGGCCATACGGGGATGCTGGCCCACCTGACCGGATGCAGGAGCTCCTGGATGCTGCTCGCCTCCGCCACGCTCAATGTGGTCCATGTCTCCACCCATGTCTCATTGCGCGATGCGATCGAGCGGGCAACACCCGAGCGGGTGTTCGAAACGGTGCGGATCGGGCACAGGCATCTGAGGCGCATGGGGATCGACAAACCGCGCATCGCCGTTGCCGGGATCAATCCGCATTGCGGCGAGAACGGCCTTTTCGGCCGCGAGGACGATCTGCAGATCGCCCCGGGCGTGGAGATGGCACGCAATGAGGGCATCGACGTCGTCGGGCCGATTTCCGCCGATACCGTCTATTATCGTGCCAATCAGGGCGCTTTCGATCTCGTGGTCGCGCAGTATCACGATCAGGGGCACATCCCCATCAAGCTGATCGCTTTCGATACGGCGGTGAATGTCTCGCTGGGACTGCCGATCGACCGCACCTCGGTCGACCATGGCACCGCCTTCGACATCGCCGGCACCGGCAAAGCCAACCACGTCAACATGCAGTCGGCGCTCGACTATGCCGGCAAGCTGGCGGCGAGACGTTCCTGATCAGTCCGTTCAGGCGGAGGGACGCTTCTACGTCATCCGCAAATCGAGGAGACCGCCGCCAAAAAGCCGGTCGCGCGAGTGCTCGAGATGCATCTGCATCAGCCCGGCGGCTTCATCCGTCCGTCTGTCTCTGATGGCGTCGAACAGCACCGTATGCTCCTGCAGGACTTCCTCCAGGCCCTTGGCGCCATCGGTCATCAATGACTGGCCGTGCAGCTTCATGCCGACGTTGACGTGCTCCCGCAACGCCCTCAGCGTCGTCTCGAAATACTGGTTGTTGGAGGCCTTGGCGATTGCCAGATGAAAGGCGAAGTCGGCATCCTCACGATGCTGAAGGGAGCCGGTCGCCGCCCGCAGCAGCTTGAGCGCTTCCTCGATGTCGCCGAGCACGGCCGCATTGTGGCGCTCGGCGGCGAGTGCCGCGGCCTTGGTCTCCAGGTTGAGGCGGAATTCGTAGCAGCGCTGGATATCGGCGAGGGTTTCGACGCGTGCAAAGCCTACGGGTTTCGATAGGGGTGCGCGCACATAGTTGCCTGCGCCCTGGCGCGAATAGACGAGCCCTTCCTCCCGCAATCTTTCCAGCGCCGTGCGCAGCACCGGGCGGGACACACCGAAATCCTGCGCAAGAACGTTCTCCGGCGGCAGCTTCTGGTTCGCCGGATAATCGCCGTTCGAAATTCGACTGAACAGGGAGTGATATACGCGATCGGCAAGTGTCGTGCGCGGCTTCATGTCGTCTTGTCCCTTTATCCGATTCCTGCCGGATCCTTTGCCGGGTAAGGCTGTGAGCGGCCCGCCGTCTCCGCCAGGTCCGCCAGGCGCCGCAGCGTATCTTCAGCCCCGAAGCCTCCCGATTTGGTTATCACATCGAGACCGGGGAGCCCGTCGAGAGCCCGCGAGACCGGCACCCCGGGCAAGATTTCCCCGACGATCTCGAGCAGCGTAACATCGAGCCGCGCCAGGACTGCACTGGCGGTTTCGCCACCGCATGCGAACAGGCTCGAGGGCATGCCGTTTCTGGTCAATCTGCTCATGCCTTCGGCAAACCGGTGCCCCGCCTGGCTTGCCGAAACGGCTTGCGGGCCCGGGACAAGCTGCGCGATCGTCATGGGCGCGGGGTCCGTCTCCGGAACGTCGCCATTCGGCGCTTTGATGATTGTGTGATGCCGGAGGACGCTCAGTTGTCCGAGGGTGACCGCATCGCGCGATCCGATTCCCCAGACCGTTGGCATCGTCAGACGGGCCGCCCGCCGCGCCAGCGGCGCAGGTGCCAAGCGTCGCGCGAGCGCCTCGGCCAATCCGGCGGCGCCGACGAAAAGGGTCTGACCGAGGATGTCCGGCAAGGCCGCGTTGATATCCGTATCTGCTGTCGCATCCGGGACCGTTGCCGCGCGCCCGATTGCGCTTCGCACGTCGATCGGCGCGTCAACTCCGGCTCCCGTGACCGCCCCGTCGACCACGTAGCGTCCGAGACGGGGGATGGCGGGGCATGCTAGCACCGGACCCGGCCTCATGGTCGAAACGACGTCCAGTTCGGCGGCGACCGGCCCTTTCAAGCGGCTGTCCACCTTCTTGAACAATATGCCGGAAAATCCGGCAGCGGCATCGCGGACAGCGGTCATAACCGCGCGCGCCACTGCGGGCGCCAGTTCCCGCGAGCCGGTGGACACCGCAACAACGTGGGCGTCCTGCGCCAGGGCACGCGGCAAATGATCGACACCGAGAGCGGCCACAACGCGCATGCCCCGCTCGGCAAAAGCGACCGCACTGTCCAAAGCACCTGTCAGATCATCGGCTATGAGGAGAACATCTGCCATTTCCGGAACGTCGCCGCATCACTATTGCCCATTTTGTAAACTTGTAAGCTCCTCGCGGCGCGTTGGCAAATGACGAGATGGTGTGGGCTCGGCCGGCCTCAAGCCCGCCGCGAGCCCGCGCCCGCATTCAGTTCAATACCTCGAACTGATTGAGAATCCACACGATCTCGGCAATCAGCGCGACGACCACAAATGCCACGTGATAACGATAGTTCCTGATCCACATGGCGATCAGTGCCAGCACGGAAAGCCCGATCTGACGCATGGGGTAAAAAAGGCCGAGAGAGCGGAAATGCTCCATGCCCTTGAAGGCCGTGTCCGCCAGATCGACGATGAAGAGGCTTGCAAGGAGGCCGTAGAACCATTTCTGCCGTGTATGGAAGTAATCCCGATAGTTCGGGTATTCGCTCATCTTGTCCGGAAACAGGACCGCGCACGTGAAGAAAAACAGCGCCGCGTAGAATATCACGAAGAAGTAGAGCTCGAAGGTCCATCGCTCTATCTTGGCAAGGCCGATCTCGAACCACCAGAAATGCATGACGGCGAGCAGTAGGAACAACGCCCACCCGATGTGGACGCTATAGACATGCTCGCGCCGCGGGTGCTGAACGAGAAAAGCCAGTCCGTTCAGCACACGGGCGACGCTCAGGCCGGTAATTATCCCGATGAACACGCGGACATGAAAGAAGGTGTTCGGATCCGGAGTGATGGCTTCCATGCCGTTCTTTCCCAAAGCCAATTCGGGCAAATGCCCATTCCTTCGCGCCTTCGAGAATCGGAACGTTTTCCACCCCAGCGTGCGAAGTTCGGCCTCTACGTTATTCTCTGCGGTGCATGCAGACAAATGGAACGGCCGGCCGGAGGCAGCATGGCTTGACCGAAACCGGCGTGCAAGTTGGCGTACATGCAATTTCGCCGGTAGTCGGGGGCTTCAGAGCAAGCCAGCGGGAATCGCCCGGACGGAGAACGATGCGCTGGCCATATCCTGCCGCGCCTTCGCCTTTCCGCGCTCGGCGAGCAGAGTCGCGTGCTCCATGCCGCATGGTCAACGCGTCGCGGCAGTCGAGACGGTGCAGCCCCGCTGGCCGGGCCAGCGGGGCGACATCGATGCGGCCGGTCGGGAGATTCGGCCGCATCGATTTGAGGAGCGGGTTGCGCGCCCGCGCCGTCTATTTGATGATGATCGAGCCCTTCATGCCTCTGTCTTCAAGGTCTGGGACGGACCATGTGAAGAAGCCTGGTCTTGCGGCGACGAACTGGACCTGGATGGTGCCTGGGGCGTCGAATTCGAGCCAGGCGGGGGCGCCGTTCATGTGCACTTCCAGGTCCTCGATGACGATCTGGTTCATCCACACATTGCGGAAGAGGTCGGTGAAGAACTTGTATTCCAGCCGCCCCTTCGACGTGATCTGCCAGCGATAGGCCTGGCCGGCCACCAGCTCGAAGTTCTGCCGGTTGACGGCGAAGTCGTCGTCGGGCGCGCCCAGCACCAGCTCCGGCACGTCCTTGCTCGATAGCGTGATCTCCGGGCCGTCGTCGTCATCGTCGTCGTCCTGCGCCCAGGCGAGGCCCTGCGGCAGCAGCGCAAGGCTTGCCGCCAGGAGCAATGTCGCCAGCTTCTTCATGGGTCTTCCTCCCTCCGCTTGTGTGATCATTCCGGCGCCACCACCACGCCCCAGGGCTGCTGGCCCACCGTCACCGACTGCACCGGCTCGTCGCTCGCCACGTCGATGAAGGTCACGTCGTTGGAGATGCCGTTGGTGCTGATGACCATCGCCTGGTCCGGCGTGAAGGCGAGCTGCCACACGCGCTGGCCGACCAGGATGTAGTCGAGCACCTCGTAGGTTTTCGTGTCGACCACTGCCACCCGGTTGGCCGGGCCGAGCGCCACATAGGCCTTGGTGCCGTCCCTGGTGATGCGCACCCCCACCGGCTGGATCGATTCCGGCCTCAGACCCGGGATCTCGAAGGTGATCTTGTGCTTGATCTCGCGGCTCTCGTTGTCGATCACCGACACCGTGCCGCCGATCTCCGCGCTCACCCACACCTCCGCCCCGTCGGGCGTGAACTCGGCGAAGCGCGGGCGCGAATCGACCAGCACGTTGTCGGTGATCTCGTGGCTCTCCGTGTCGATGAAATGCGCCATGTTGGTGGTCTCCGAGGTGTTGACCAGCGTCCTGCCGTCGGGGCTGATGCCCATCCCCTCCGGCTCCACCCCGACCGGGATCTCGGTCACCACGCTGCGGTTCTCGATGTCGATCACGGTCACCAGATTGTCGTCCTCGTTGGCCACATAGAGCGTCTTGCCGTCGGGCGACAGCACGAACAGCTCCGGGTCCGGCCCCGACGGCAGCGTGCCGACGATCCGGTGCGTCTCCGTGTCGATGATCTCCACCGTGTCGTCGTCGCTGGCGCACAGATAGATGAACCTGCCGTCATGGGAGATGGTGATGCCGCGCGGGCGCTGGCCGGTCTCGATGGTCTCGACCACCGCCATCGTCTCGGTGTCGATGACGCTGACGGTGTTGCCCCGCTCGTTCGACACATAGGCCATGGTGGCCGAAGCCGGCGTGGCGAGCGCCGCCGCCAGCGCGGCGCCGGCGAGCGCGGACAGGGTTCTATGCATGCAGGCTCCTCCCGATCGGTGAAAAACTAGTCAAGCACGCAGCGCGTCTCCGGCCGGTCGACGCCCAGCGTGTCGAGCTCGGAGACCTGGTGCAGGAAACCCTCCTGCGGCGAGGTCGACACCACCGAACGCCCGTCGCCCAGAAAGATCGGCTGGCGCAATTGCTGGTTCCAGTCGCGGTAGGTCAGCTTCTGGCCGCGGAAGGCGGCCACCGCGAAATCGTCGGAACGGATGAAGGCGGCCACCTCTTCAGGATCGCCGCTGCCCGTGCGCGTCACCGCCTCGCCGATCGAGCGCGCCGCCGTCCAGGCCGACATGTCCTTCGACACCATGCGCCGGCCGATCCTGTCCGCGAACCGGTTCTGGATCTGCGTGCCGCCCCATTGCTCGCTCGCCGGGTGCCAGGCCGAGGGCACCAGCCCCGCCGTGCCGGCCACCGGCCGCGGCACCCAGGTGCGGTAGGGCAGATAGGTGCCGAACACCTCGCTCTCGTCGGCCACCAGCACCACGTCGTGCTCCGGCAGCCCTTGCGTGAAGACCGGCATCTCGCGCTGGATCTGGGTGACGCCCGAATCGGCGCGCCGCGCCGTGCCGCGGTCCTCGTAGAGCTTCTCGGCCACGATCTCGCCGCCGAAGCGTTCCGCCGCCCGCTTGAGGGCCTCGGCGAACAGCCGGTCCGGCGCGTGCGAGCCGTGGATCAGCACCCAGCGCCGCCACTGCTTCCACATCAGATACTGCGCCAGCCCGTCGGCCAGCATCGAGCGCGTCGGCGCCGTGTGGAAGACGTTCGCCCGGCATTCCTCCTCGCGCAGAATGTCATCCGGCGCCCCGACATTGAACAGGATCACGCCGGCTTCGGCCGCCAGATCGGCGATCGAGACGAGCTGTTCGGCCGAGACGTCCGTCAGCACGAACCGGTTGCCGTTCTCCACCAGCCCGCGAAAGGCCTCCCTCGCATTCGCCCCCGGCGCGATCTCGCGCACTTCCAACGCAAATTCCTGGCCGAG
>NZ_JAXQNM010000040.1:0-2500 GCF_034427935.1 Chelativorans sp. M5D2P16
TGGTTGCGGGGGTAGGATTTGAACCTACGACCTTCAGGTTATGAGCCTGACGAGCTACCGGGCTGCTCCACCCCGCGTCATTTTGGTTTTGCCACGCGTTTTGGATTGCGTGTGTTTTTGCGTCTTTTCTGGCGTTTTGAAGAGAAGTTTGTTGATGCGTTTGGCAGACCTGGCGGTGACCTACTCTCCCGCGTCTTGAGACGAAGTACCATCGGCGCTGGGGCGTTTCACGGCCGTGTTCGGAATGGGAACGGGTGCAGCCACCCCGCCATGACCACCAGGTCGGCCAAGCGCATCAAATCGAGAAGCTGGGTTTGCAGCCCCGCCTTACGAAGCGAAGCTTCGCAAGGCCGACTGGCCGTCGCGCATTCTTGCGCGCCCCGTCCGGAGGATAGCGGCGTAAGCCGCGCTCATCCGTGAGGACATGAAAGATGGGCACGAGCAATGAGAATGATCAAGCCGATCGAGCGATTAGTACCGGTAAGCTTCATGCGTTGCCGCACTTCCACACCCGGCCTATCGACGTGGTGGTCTACCACGGCTCTGATAGGGAACACTCGTTTTCAGGTGGGTTTCCCGCTTAGATGCCTTCAGCGGTTATCCCGTCCGCACATAGCTACCCTGCAATGCGGCTGGCGCCACAACAGGTCCACCAGAGGTGCGTCCATCCCGGTCCTCTCGTACTAGGGACAGATCCTGTCAATATTCCAACACCCACGGCAGATAGGGACCGAACTGTCTCACGACGTTCTGAACCCAACTCACGTACCGCTTTAAATGGCGAACAGCCATACCCTTGGGACCTGCTCCAGCCCCAGGATGCGATGAGTCGACATCGAGGTGCCAAACAACCCCGTCGATATGGACTCTTGGGGGTCATCAGCCTGTTATCCCCGGCGTACCTTTTATCCGTTGAGCGATGGCCCTTCCACGCGGGACCACCGGATCACTATGACCGACTTTCGTCTCTGCTCGACTTGTCTGTCTCGCAGTCAGGCAGGCTTATGCCATTGCACTCAGCGAACGATTTCCGACCGTTCTGAGCCCACCATCGCGCGCCTCCGTTACTCTTTGGGAGGCGACCGCCCCAGTCAAACTACCCACCATACACTGTCCCGGACCCGGATGACGGGCCGCGGTTAGACATCCATGTCCGCAAGGGTGGTATTTCAAGGGTGGCTCCACCAAGGCTGGCGCCCTGGCTTCAAAGCCTACCACCTATCCTACACATGCGAACACGAATGCCAGTGTAAAGCTATAGTAAAGGTGCACGGGGTCTTTCCGTCTAACCGCAGGTACCCCGCATCTTCACGGGGAATTCAATTTCACTGAGTCTCTGCTGGAGACAGCGGGGAGGTCGTTACGCCATTCGTGCAGGTCGGAACTTACCCGACAAGGAATTTCGCTACCTTAGGACCGTTATAGTTACGGCCGCCGTTTACCGGGGCTTCGATTCAGGGCTTGCACCCCTCCTCTTAACCTTCCGGCACCGGGCAGGCGTCAGACCCTATACGTCGTCTTGCGACTTCGCAGAGCCCTGTGTTTTTGATAAACAGTCGCCACCCCCTGGTCTGTGCCACCCCCCCGAGGTTGCCCTCGAGAAGGTCACGCTTATCCCGAAGTTACGCGTGCAAATTGCCGAGTTCCTTCAGCAGAGTTCTCTCAAGCGCCTTGGTATGCTCTACCAGTCCACCTGTGTCGGTTTCGGGTACGGTCTATATGGAGGAGCTATTTCCCGGAACCGCTTGGCGGCCCTTCCAATCCGATAAGGAAGGACAACGTCCGCAATCCGTCACTACCTCCAGGCCCACGAATGTTAACGTGGTTCCCATCGACTACGCCTTTCGGCCTCGCCTTAGGGGCCGGCTAACCCTGCTCAGATTAACTTTAAGCAGGAACCCTTGGACTTTCGGCGAGGGGGTCTCTCACCCCCTTTATCGTTACTCATGTCAGCATTCGCACTTCCGATATCTCCAGAAGCCCTCACGGGTCTTCCTTCACGGACCTACGGAACGCTCCGCTACCGCTCAGCAAGCTGAGCCCAGAGCTTCGGTGCATGGCTTTAGCCCCGATACATTTTCGGCGCAAAGACCCTTGATTAGACCAGTGAGCTGTTACGCTTTCTTTAAATGATGGCTGCTTCTAAGCCAACATCCTGGTTGTTTTGGGGTCCTCACATCCTTTCCCACTTAGCCATGACTTGGGGACCTTAGCTGCTGGTCAGGGTTGTTTCCCTCTCCACGACGGACGTTAGCACCCGCCGTGTGTCTGCCGACCAGTACTCCTCGGTATTCGGAGTTTGGTTAGGTTTGGTAATCCGGTGAGGACCCCTAGCCCATCCAGTGCTCTACCCCCGAGGGTATTCGGTCGACGCTCTACCTAAATAGATTTCGCGGAGAACCAGCTATTTCCGAGTTTGATTGGCCTTTCACCCCTAGCCACAAGTCATCCCAATCTATTGCAACAGATACGGGTTCGGCCCTCCAGTACGTGTTACCGT